>JAOTUP010000215.1 GCA_029863825.1 Acidobacteriota bacterium
AAGTGATCCGTGCACACCTGGTGTCCGAGACCACGCGAGCCGCTATGGATCGTCACCGCAATCTGGCCGGCTTCGAGACCCAGCGCCTCGGCGGCGTCTTGATCGTGAATCTCGGCCACGTACTGCACCTCGGCAAAGTGATTGCCCGAGCCGAGCGTCCCGAGCTGGCGGCGCCCGCGCTCGAGCGCCCGCTGTGACACCAGGTGCGGCTCGGCGGTCGTCAAACAGCCGCCCTCCTCCAGATACTCAAGATCCCGCGCCTCGCCCATGCCCCGCTCGACCGCCCACGCCGCGCCCCGCCCCAGAACGCCATGCAGTTCCTTCGCGGTGAGCTTGAGATCCCGACGCGCCGAGCCGACGCCGGTCGGGATCGTCCGATACATCGCCTCGACGACCTCGGTGATGCGCGGTCGCACCTCCTCCAGCGTCAGCTCGGAGCGCAACAACCGCACGCCGCAGTTGATGTCGTAGCCGACGCCGCCGGGCGAGATCACCCCCTCGTCAGCATCCATCGCCGCGACCCCGCCGATCGGGAAGCCGTACCCCCAGTGGATGTCCGGCATGGCGAGCGACGCCTTGACGATTCCCGGCAGATGAGCGACGTTGGCCACCTGCTCGAGACAGGGGTCGCCCTCGAGCTCCTGCATCATCCGCTCGCTGGCAAAGACCAGGCCGTCGACTCGCATGCCTCCCTCGCGCGGGATGCGCCAGCGAAACTCGTCGATTCTCTCTACGCTCGGCATGATCGGTCCTCCCGTGGCTCTCCCTGGAGCTCGATCGACGTCAGATATCGAAGATCACTCGTGCCTTCCACACGCCCTTCTCGTCTCGCCAGACCTTCAACTCGTGGTAGGTCACAGCCTTGATCGGCACCTTCAGCGGATGCCGTTCGGGGTCGAAGTGCTCTCCCGCGGCCCGCGCTTCGAGCCGAAACTTCTCACCCGCACAGAGTACATCGACATCCAACTGCGAGAAGACCTGGCCGTCGATCTCGAATGTGTAGAGAAGCTCGTCGAGCCAGTCGACCATGAGGTTGTCGAGCCCCTGACTGCTGACTGCAAAGTGCCGATCGTGTCGCGCTTCGATGGTCGTGAGATCAGTCACGCACGACGCAAAGCCACGCGCCGCATCGGCAAAGAGGTGACCGATCTCTGCCGCCTCGACTTCGATGCCGATGTCCGCGGTGTGATCTAGGATACGGAAGCCCATCTCTCCTCCTCTTCGAGGGAGAGATCGAGAGTGGTGAGGGAGCTGTGAAAGACCCGGCCGAAGGCCGCGGCGCAGATGGAGGCAACCTCCTCGAGACTCGGCTTCGTTCCGGTCAGCACTTCGATCGAGGTCATCTCCACACTCGGCATGCCGCAGGCGACGATACCGCCGAACATGGCGAGATCGGTCGAGACGTTCAGAGCAAACCCATGCGTCGTGATCCAGCGGGCCAGGTGGACGCCGATCGAGCCGATCTTCTTCTCGCCCACCCAGACGCCGATCTCCGGCTGCTCCATCCGCCCTTCGGCGTTGATGCCGAGACGCTCCAGCGTCGCCACCAGCACTGCCTGGAGATTTCGCACGTAGCGCCGCACGTCCCGGCGGTCGGGATTCAAATCGAGGATCGGATAGCCGACGAGCTGTCCGGGACCGTGGTAGGTCACCTGACCGCCGCGGTCGCACTCGGCCACCGTGATGCCCCGGCGCTCGAGCTCCTCGTCGGGCAGCAGGATCTCGGCGCGGCTTGCCGAGCGGCCCAACGTGTAGACCGGCGGATGCTCCAACAGCAGCAGCACGTCCGGCCGCTCGCCGCGCCGCACCTCCTCACGCAGCCGTCGCTGGAGTGCCTCGGCCCGGTCGTACTCGATGCGACCCACGTAGCCCCACGAAAGTGCCCGCTGGCCGTCAGATCTCATGGAAACATCTTAGCTCGGCGCGGACGCCGCGAGGGCTCGAGAGCCGCGGCGCGATCTCACGCGCTCAGATCTGAGGTGACACACAGCACCCACAACGAGAGCCAGCTTGCAACCGAGGCTCCGCGGCGGTGATTCGAACCCGTCACCAGATCGGCGACTCACTCCAGCTTGAAGTTCACAGTGACGACGTAGAAGACCGCCACCGGCTTGCCCTTGTGGAGCGCCGGGGAGAACTTCCACGTCTTCGCCGCCGCCACTGCCGCTTCGCTCAGGCCGTAGGGCTGACCCTCGACGATCTCGACGTCTTCGATCTCGCCGGTTTCGTCGATGACCATGCGCAGGACCACCCGACCCTGATGCTTGAGCTTTCGCGCTTCCTCGGGGTAGCCCGGCTGGGTCTTGACCAGGGCCTTGGGTGACGTCACGTCCTCGCCGTCCACCAACATGTAGTCCTTGCGCCACGAGTGGCGCAGCCCGCGCCGAAAGAGGTCCTCCGACGACACCCGGTCGATCTCGACGACAAGGAACAAGAACGGCGCTTCCGGGCCGTTGGTCGTCGTGATGATGGCGCGCTCACCGAGTCGGGTGTGAATCAGCGGGCCCGCCAGCAGCTCGCCGTTGCGCTTGATCTCGGCAGCAACCGTCATCAGCTCATCGCCTTCCTCGAGGGTTCGCGCCGGGCGGATGTTCATGTCGATCTCGAACGTGGAGTCACCGTGGGCATAGACGCCCGAGACGACCATGCCGTCGGCCGGGAGCTGGCTCGCCTGACGCGCCAGCTCACCGAGCTCGTTGAGGGCAAAGACCTCACGCACCTCCCGGTTGTCGGCGTCCGGCTCCCACTCGAGCAGAAAGTCGCTGAGCTCTTCCCGGCTCAGCACTCCCGCCGCCGTCGGCGCAGTACCTGCCTCCCGGCCTCCCACCAAACAGGCGTAGCGGACGACCAGCACGTCCTCCGTTCCCTTCTCCACCTCGGCAAGGGCGGGCATCCCGATCACCATCAGCTGGCACGCCACAACGGTCAGCGCGATCGCCAGTCGTTTTTCCTTCATCGTCGTTCTCCTTTCACGGATTTATCGGCACCGGTTCCTTGCAGCCGCGGCGCAGCACCTGCAAGTGGAACGTAGAGGGTCGCTCCCGACTCGAGCTGGTAGACCACCATGCCCTCGGCCGCGCGCGGCATCGGATCGAGGGAAGCGGTGCGCACGGGCTGATCCAGACGCAACTGGGATCGGGACGTGAGGATCCCGAGGCCGAGCGCTGCGACCACGACCGCTGCAGCAGCCGCCCATCCCAATCCCCAACGCCGCCCAGGTGACCGTTCATCCAGCCGGGTAAGCACGGCCCGCCGCGCCATCTGCGGCGAACGGCTGGGCGGGCGCCGACTCCACCTCTCGATCTCGCGCCTGAGTTGCTGCACTTTTTCGTCCTTCGTCATTGTTCCCTCACCAGTCGTCGGAGGATCTGCATACCCCGAAAGCGATGCACCCGAATCGTTGCGGGCCGAATGCCCAGAATGCCGCCGGCCTCCTTGTCCGTGCAGCCCTCGATCCAGGTGAGATAGAGCACCGCCCGTTGCCGAGGGGCCAGTGTCTGCAGGAGCCGCGCCGCGTCGAGCCCTGCCGCAGGATCCGATGCCGAGCCGGCAGTTTCCGGCGGGAGCTCCTGCGGCCGACGGCGCCGAGCCCAGGAGAGGCATCGGCGTGCGACGATCCTCCGCAACCAGGCCTCGACTTTCTCGGGCTGGCGCAGCATCCACAGCCTCTTCCAGGCGTGGACCAGCGCCTCCTGCACGAGATCCTCGGCCTCCGCATCTCCTCCCAGCATCCCGCGCGCCAGCGCCACCAGATCAGACCACGTTCGCTCCACCAGGTCGCCGTACGCCTCGGTGTCACCGCCACGGGCTCGCAGCACGAGAGCTTCGAGCTCGCTCGTCCGCTGTTCTGAGAAGGCCACGGTCAACACACTCGCCGTCATCAGCTCCAAGACGACGCTACCAAGAGCGTTCGTTTACAGGGAAACGGGACTTCTCAGCTACGCGCTCCGGTATTCCGCGCCACCGCGAGCCCGCGTGCACATCAAACCCAACCTCAGCACCCGTCTGGACGGGAGACTTACGCTCGAAGGCGTGTGAAGACCCGACCAGCGGCACCCACCAACAGCTCTTCCTCGCCCTCGGCACAGTCGTCGGCACGCCCACGGGCCGCCGGAGGGCGGGTCGGTCACCTACTCGATCCCGAAGGCCGCATCTCATCCGCCGTCACTTTCAATTTCTCACTCCCCCGGAGGGAACACGTCCAGAACGGACAAGTGCCCCGCTCCCAACCCTGGCACTCATCGGCAGGAGCCCAAATCTCTTTGCCATTTGGCGCGGCGCAAAGAGCTCAGGGGGCGTTCGTCTCTTTACAGAACAGCGCCGGGTCTAGATAAACGGGTCCAGCTCGCTCCAGGTCTCTTCGATGAGCGTCCTCTTGACGTCGTTCATGAACTCGTCGGCGTCGGCGCCGTCAACCAGGCGATGGTCGTAGGTGATGGCGAAGTAGGCCATCTCCTTGATCGAGATCAGGTCGTTGCCGTTGGCATCGGTGTCGACAACCGGGCGCTTTTCGATGACGCCGAGGCCAAGGATCGCCACCTGCGGCTGGTTGATGATCGGCGTGCCGTAGAGCGAGCCGAAGACACCCGGATTGGTGATCGTGAAGGTGCCGCCCTGGACCTCGTCCGGCGATAGCCGCTTCGAGCGAGCGCGGTCGGCGAGATCGTTGGCGGTGCGCGCCAGGCCGACGAGGTTGAGCTGATCGGCATGGCGGATCACCGGTACCAGGAGACCCCATTCGAGGGCCACCGCCATGCCGATGTTGATGTCTTTCTTGAAGACGATGTTGGTGCCGTCGACCGAGGCATTGAGCTTCGGGTTGGCTTTGAGCGCCGACGCCACCGCCTTGAAAATGAACGGCATGTAGGTGAGCTTCGTGCCGTGCGCG
>JAOTUP010000214.1 GCA_029863825.1 Acidobacteriota bacterium
GAGAAGCCTCATACAACTTCCACCGCTCTGCCAACTATCCATGCGGCGATAAGCTTAGCGTCCATGAGCACTTTCGAGGGTTTGCCCATCGAGGAGATCCTCGCCACCGAGTGTGCAACACCGAGCGGCCGTGTCCTGGGTCGATCCCGTGAGGGACGTCCGATCGAGGGGTTCACTCTCGGTGGAGGTTCGATCCGCGTCAGTCTGATCGGCGGCTGCCACGCGGATGAGCCCGTCGGGCCTGCTGCCCTCCAGACTCTGGTCGCCTTTCTGACGCAACTGCCCGATAACAGTCCTCTACGCAGCCGCTTCACCTGGTGCATCGTTCCGCACGTCAATCCCGACGGCCGGTTGCGGAACGAGAGCTGGACGCGCATCACCCACTCGATGCCCGATCATCGCGGAACTGCCGATCGAGGCTTCGTCCTCGAATCCTATCTTCGTCATGTCACGCGAGAGCTGCCGGGCAACGACCTCGAGTTCGGCTTTCCGCACCACCGACTCGACTCGCACGCGCGACCGGAGAATCGATCAGTCGCGGCCTTTCTCTCCGCCGGGGCGCCGTACCACCTGCACGGCTCGTTTCACGGCATGGGCTTCGCTCCGGGCGCCTGGTTTCTTCTCGAGAAAGCATGGATTGAACGGACGATCGAGCTCCGCAACGGACTTCGACGGCTCGTCGCGTCCATGGGATACGGTCTTTTCGATCCCGACCGTGGCGGCGAAAAGGGCTTCTGGCGTATCGATAAGGGATTCAGCACACGGCCCGATTCCGCTGCCATGAAGAGCTTCTTCGACGCTCACGGCGATTCAGCTACCGCCGCCCTCTTCCGACCCAGCTCGATGGAGTATGTCCGCGCTCTCGGCGGAGACCCGTTGACCTTGGTCACCGAAATGCCGCTGTTCCTGACGCCTGACTCCGTCGGCGATCGAGATGTAGGCCCGTCGGAGCTCAAAAGGCTGCGCCGGCACCTGGACGAGACTCTGCTCGCCGGCGAGGACATCGAATCTGTGGCAGCCACACTGGGCATTCGAGCGATGCCGATTCGCGACCAACAACGACTCCAGCTGGCCGCTCTGGATGCCGCTCTCCAGGCCGTGATCGCCCGCCGATGAGAGTCAGCGCCGCCGAGTTCGACGATCTCGTCGCCCGCGCCCTCGATCAGCTTCCCGAGGAGTTCAGCGAGATTCTGGAGAACATCGTCGTCGTTGTGGAGGACAGTCCTTCCACCGAGGATCTCCTCGGCGTCGGACTCGACCCGGCATGTGATGATCTGCTGGGCCTCTACCAAGGGGTTCCACAGGTCGATCGCGACACCTTCTACAGCTCTCTTCCGGATCGGGTGGTGCTCTATCGCGAGCCGATTCTTAGCCTATGCACGAGTCGGCGGCAGGCCGTGCGCGAGATTCGCGACACGCTCATCCACGAGCTCGGTCATCACTTTGGACTCGATGACGAGGAAATGCCCTATTGAGCCGGTGCCGGAGAGTCAGTCGTCGAGCGGCCGCGGCAACGACAGGAAGAACCCCTGTGCGTACTCGAATCCGACGTCGCGGCACGCGTCGACCTCGGCTTTCGACTCCACCCCTTCGGCGATGGGGATGATCCCAATTGACCGCGCCGTGTCCACCAGTCCTTCGAGAAATGTGAAGCGCTCCTGGGTCGCCTGATGGAGGTTTCTGATCATGCCCATGTCGAATTTCAGGTAGTGCGGCGGCGCTTCGCAGATCTCGAGAAGACGCGACTGGCCAGTGCCGAAGTCGTCGAAGGCGAGGCGAATGTCGAGACTCTCGAGCTCGGAACGCAGCTCGAGCACAGCCTCCGGCTCGGTGACGGCACCTTCATGAATTTCGACGACCATGCACACATCAGGTGCGTCCCGCCGGAGCCCGCTGAGCGAGCGCACCAGCTCCTCCATCTGCTGCAGCTCTCCGGGATGAGTGTTGAAGAAACAGAGCGGCGAGCCCGTGAGCTGCTGTGCCATATCGACGCCCACGTGACGGCAGAGCTGGCTCAGCTCACACTCCAGACCCAGCCGCTCGGCGAGGAAGAAGAGCTCCGTCGGCACGGTCTCGATACCACCGAGTCTGCCTCGCGAGAGCACTTCGTAGCCGAGGATACCGCTGCTGTTGAGTTCCATGACCGCCTGAAAGTACGAACGAATGGCGCGGGTCGCCATCAGCTCTTCGAACTCGTCCTTGAGGCCGAGCAGATGCACCGCCATCTCCGAGGTGTCAAGCACCCGCGTCTTCCCCTGGTCGGTCTCGATCGGCGGGCGATAGACGCCGAGCCGGAAGGGTAGGTCGGCAAAATGTAGAGTGTCACCCTCGCGCAAGCGAACCGGATCAGTAACACGGTCCGCATTGACCCACGTGCCATTCGTGCTTCCCAAATCGCGAATCCACAGCTCGCCGTCGCGATCGAAGATCTCGGCGTGCTCGTGCGAGACACTGGTCGAGTAGAGATAGAGGCCGGCGTCTGAGCGTCGACCGATGCGCAGCGGCATCGACTGGATCACAGTGCGCCACTGGCGACGATTCGGATCGACGAAGCCGACCAAGTACCAATACGGGCCGATTGCAGGAGTCTCGTCATCCATAGAGCAATCATTCTACCCACTGCACCGCGGCAAAGCAGCAACGGGCTCCACAAACCCCCGAGGCGGACGTGTTCCGTCCATCCTTGATTCCTCGATCACCTCACCCGGCCCGTTTCAGCAGAAGCGCCGAGAGCCGCTCGCCACAGGGTGGCCCGCCCGAGCGCTCGAATCGCAGGACTCAGGTTCCTGCCAGTCGAATCTGCTTCACCCCACGGACCAATGTCCCACTTGACACCCTGCCGAATCTGATATATCCTTCTATCCGGATTGAAGGATACTACAGATGGCATCACCCGCAACGTCCATATTCTCTGACACTATCCTCGAGCGCATGGCGGCCCTCGGCGATCCGATTCGCTGTCGCATTCTGGTCCTGCTTGAAGGTCACGAGCTGTCGGTGTCGGAGCTGTGCACAGTGCTGCAGCTTCCGCAATCGACCGTCAGTCGCCACCTGAAGATCCTCTTGACCGACGGATGGGTCGACGCGCGCAAGGACGGAACCAGCCGCCTCTATTCGGCCCGTCACCGCACGTCGGAATCCGCGCGAGAGCTCTGGTCGTTGGTTTCGAGCGAGCTCGCGTCGAGTTCGACCGTCGATGAGGATCGGCGGCGTGTCGAAGGCGTTCTCGCCCGGCGCAGCTCGGGCTCACGCGCCTTTTTCTCCTCTGCCGCTCACCAGTGGGCGGAGCTTCGACAGGACCTTTTCGGGCGACGCTTCGATCTCGAGGCTCTTCTCGGCTTGCTCGATTCGCAGCTTGTCATCGGAGATCTCGGAACGGGAACCGGACAGGTGGTGGAAGCACTGGCGCCGCACGTGCGCCGCGTCATCGCCATCGACGAGTCGCCCGAAATGCTGGACGCAGCCTCGGGGCGGCTCGCGGGGCTGGCCAACGTGGAGCTCAGGCACGGCAGACTGGAAGCCCTGCCATTGAAGGACGAAGAGCTCGACGTGGCACTCCTCATGCTGGTCATGCATCATCTACCCGAGCCTCCGCGCGTCTTTTCCGAGGCAGCCCGGGTGCTCAAGCCTGGCGGTCGATTCCTCATCGTCGACATGCTGTCTCACGATCGAGAGGATTATCGGCGAGAGATGGGGCACATATGGTTGGGTTTCACCGAAGCGCAGATCGTAGAGTGGTTCGAAAACGCCGGATTCGAAGCCGTCCATTTCCGGCCTGGAAGACTCGACCCCGAGATGCGAGGACCATCGATTTTTTCAGCTACAGCCACGCGCTGGAGGAGTCACGCCCCTCATCGCGTGGCGACCGCGGAGACAGTGCCCGCGTGATCGAGAACAGATATTCCCCCGGCCGCTCCAGGCCTATTTCCCCCAAGGAGGACCGAAGATGACCGTTGCAACGAAGACACCGAAGACCTCGTCCGTTGAGCGCCCGCCCTTCAAAGTCGCCGATCTCGCGCTCGCCGAGCACGGGCGCAAAGAGATCCGCCTCGCCGAGCAGGAGATGCCGGGACTGATGGCAGTGCGAGAGAAGTACGGAGATACCAAGCCACTCGCCGGCGCGAAGATCATGGGCTCGCTGCACATGACGATTCAGACTGCCGTTCTCATCGAGACCCTGACTGACCTCGGAGCCGACGTTCGCTGGGTCTCGTGCAATATCTTCTCGACCCAGGATCACGCGGCTGCAGCGGTTGCCGTCGGCCGACCCGAATCCGGAGGCTCGCTGGACACCCCGAAGGGGGTGCCGGTTTTCGCCTGGAAGGGCGAGACGCTCGAAGAGTACTGGTGGTGCACCAAGGAAGCTCTGACCTGGCCCGACGGAACGGGTCCGGATCTCATCGTCGATGATGGCGGCGATGCGACGCTCTTCGTGCACAAGGCCCTCGCATTCGAAACTGCCGGCGAGGTTCCTGTCTTCGACGCTGAGAACGAGCCGGAAGAGTGGGGCGTCATTCTCGACACCTTGCGCGCCGAACTGACTGCTCATCCCGGCCGTTGGGCCAAGATCGCTCAAGGCATCCGGGGTGTCTCCGAGGAAACCACGACTGGCGTTCACCGGCTGTACCAGATGGAAAAAGACGGCACGCTTCTGTTCCCCGCCATCAACGTCAACGACTCGGTCACCAAGTCGAAGTTCGACAATGTCTACGGGTGTCGCCACTCCGTCGTCGACGGCCTCAACCGCGCCACCGACGTCATGATCGGCGGCAAGGTCGCGGTCGTGTGCGGCTTCGGAGAGGTCGGCAAGGGATGCGCACAGGCGCTTCGCGGACAGGGTGCTCGCGTCATCGTCACGGAGATCGATCCCATCTGCGCCCTGCAAGCG
>JAOTUP010000216.1 GCA_029863825.1 Acidobacteriota bacterium
CGGCATACTGGCCGTTCGACCACGGTCATCCCTTCTTCATCATCCTCAACCTCGCCGTCGGTGGATGGTTCGATCAGGGTCATCCGCCACCGGAGGGAATGACCCCGCAGCGGCTCCTGGTCGACTACGTCCGCGTGTTCGAGCGTGAAAACAACCAGTAGCGCGGTCCCTTCCACACGCGGCAGTGTCAAAGCAGCGGGCAGGTGGCGCCCCCAGTTCCCTACGTTCCTCTGAATGTCTCGTACTCGGCGGCGGTGACCTGCTGCCGTGACGCGAGATCTTCCTCGATATCTTCCTCCCAGGCGCCGGCCAGCGCCATGGGTCCGGCTTCCAGCGTCAGGAGCTCGGCTCCGAAGCCCGACCCGTACGAGAAGGCGGCAACCCGCTGCCCGATGGCCAGACCCTTCAAGGCGTTGGCCACAGAGATCCAAAGACTGGCGGTGTAGGCGTTGCCGCAGAGGCTGTTCCACACCATCGTCGGATTGACCTTGTCGCGAAAGAGCTCCTCGATCTTCTCAGGGCTCCAGCCGAAGAACTCGCCAACGCGGAAGACTGCTTTCTTGACCATTTTCGGAAAAGGCACATGGAAGCAGATGGCCGCGAGCTCTGAGAGAGCCTCTTCGGGATTGCGCTTGGCCACCAGAGCTTTGAAGCAGTTTTCGGCTGCGCGCTTGTAGCATTCGAGGCTCAAGGGTCCGTCGACGAGGGGATAGCTCGTTCCGACCGGTCGCCAAAAGTCGAACTCTGGCTCGCTCCAGGGATAGGACATCGAATCGATGGCCGCGACGTTGGGCTCGTCGATCACCATGGCTACAGCGCCGGCGCCCTGCGTCGGCTCACCCGGGTCACCTTGTTCATAGAGCGCGACGTCGGCGGCGATGACGAGGGCCGCTTTCCCCTGCGCCGCTCCCGACATGCGCCACTCGGTCGCCTGCTTGACGGCAAGAGTTCCGCCATAGCACGCGTGTTTGACTTCGTATGAACGCACTGCGCCGCGCAAGCCGAGTCGATCGGCAACCCAGGCCGAGAGCGGGCGGCTCATGTCGACGGCCGTCTCGGTGCCGACGGCCAGCATGCCGAGCCGCGTTCGGTCCCCGCCCCAACGGCGGATGGCTCGCTGCGCAGCCTTGGTGGCAAGCTCGACAACGCCGTAATCGGGCGGACACAGGGACATCTCTTTGCAGCCGAGTCCGAGAGTGTATTTCTTCGGATCCTCGCCGCGCAGCTGCGCGAGCTCTTCCACAGACATGGCGAGAGGCGGAAAGTGGAGTCCGATCGATGCAATGCCAGTTGGGGTGACTGCCGCTGCGTGGGCACTCATAGCATTCTCCTTGGCGGTTTCGCCGTGAGCGAAAAGATGAGGGAGCGTAGCACAGACGGTGCTGATAGAACGCAACGCGGAATAGTCGCGCCGAGAAACCGGGGGCACAATACGAAATGCAGCGGTTTGCCTGGAGCGAAGTCGCGCTGGGTATCAGCCTGCATTACGTATCGTGTCCCCATCTTCACCGAGTACAATCGAAGTGTCATCCGGACGAGAGGAAAGAGATGAAGCACCGAGTCTGCCTGCTCGCTTTGGGTGTCCTGGCCATCCTGCCGGTGGCGCTTGCAGCCCGTACCCTCAACTGGAAGCGGCTGGACGTCGTGGCGCGGCTGGATGCCGAGGGGACGCTCCACGTCCGGGAGTTCCAGGCGATGGTCTTCGATGGCGACTGGAACGGCGGTGAGCGGCGTTTTCAGATCGGACGGGATCAGAGAATCGAGCTTCACGGGGTCACCAGGATCGATCCGACGAGCCTCGAGACCATCGATCTCGCTCAGGGCAGCCTGAGCTTTGTCGACCACTACGCCTGGCATGACCGCAGGACGCTCAGATGGCGCAGCCGCTTGCCGTCGGACCCCGAGTTCGACAACGAGACAATCATCTATGTGCTCGAGTACACGCTGTCCGGTGTGGTCCAACAGCGACGAGAGGCCTACCTGCTCGATCACGACTTCGCCTTCGCCGATCGAGACGGGGCCATCGAGCGGTTCTCTCTCGACCTCGAGCTCGACCCGGTCTGGCGACCGCGCGAAGGGCTCCCCACCCATTTCGAAGCGGTCAACCTCCAGCCGGGTGAAAACTTCGTGGTGAGCGGTACCCTGGCTTATCTCGGCGCCGGCCGGCCGGCCGCAGTCTTCTTTTCACCGCCCCTCGGTCTGCGCCTCCCGCTCGTCGGCGCAGCGCTGGCGCTGATCGTCGTGCTCTTCCTGCAGTTTTCAAGATTCGAGCGGCAGCAGGGACGCTTCGACGAGCCCGAGATGCCGGCGGATCCATCGCGCTCGTGGTTCGAGGAGCATGTGCTGAGCCTGCGGCCGGAAGAGGTCGGGGCGCTCTGGGACCAGTCGATCGGTGGACCCGAGGTCTCGGCTCTCTTGGCGCGGCTGGTGGCCGAGGGCAAGCTCGCGAGTCGGGTCGAGAAGACAACCGGTCGGTGGACAGCGGACATTCTGCACCTCGAGCTTCTCGTCGAGCGAGACGTCTTCGACAGCTACGAGCGCAAACTGATCGACAAGCTCTTCTTCGGCGGTCGAACCCGAACGTCTACGGAAGACGTTCGGAAGCACTACAAATCGAGCGGTTTCTCTCCGACATCGGCGATCACGAGCCGACTGCAACGCCGACTCGGGCGAATCCCGGGCTTCGGGGAGAAGACGTCGGCGCCGTCGAAGACGCCGGGCCTGCTGCTTCTGGCGTGTGTTGTCGTCTGTGTCGCCCTCGAAGCGCTGACGCGCGATGTCGGTTCTGCCGGCGTGCTCGCCGGGACGCTCTTGTCGGGAACGGTGCTGCCGATGATCGTCGGCTACGTGGGCGCCTTCTGGCGCCGACGCAAGGCGGAGCGTTTGCTGGCGCCGACGCTCCTTTTCCTCATTCCGCTGGCCCTCATCCTCGGAGGTCTCTTCTCGCCGGTCGCGATCGGGCGCGTCGTGATGCCCTATGGATACAAGTTGAGTTGGTTTTCGATGGCAGCGCTGCTTCTCTTCGGCGTCGCAATCGCCCGCAGCTTCTTCAATACAGCTCGCACGCGCGACAGCCGAAAGGCGGTGCGAAAGCGCACGCAGCTTGCGGCTGTGCGGCGATTCTTCCAGGCCGAGCTCAAAAGGAAGGACCCGCGCCTGGAGGACGAGTGGTTCCCCTATCTGTTGGCGCTCGGCCTGGCCGAAGACGTGGACAAATGGTCCGTGGCTCACGGAGTAGCGCTCGATTCTTCCTCCCGTGGCGCGAGCTGGTCGGGAGGCTCGTCGGCCGGCAGCTGGACCGGTGGCGGGGGTCGATTCGGTGGCGCCGGCGCAAGCGCCGGCTGGGCCGCTGCAGCGACCGGCATGGCCGCAGGCGTGGCATCTCCGAGCTCGTCAGGCGGCGGCGGCGGTGGTGGGGGTGGTGGCGGGTCGTCTGGCGGCGGTGGGGGAGGCGGATGGTAGATCCGGGTTTCCAGACCGGCAACGTCGTGGCTATCAGCTACCGAGCCCCTGTTCCCTGATCTGCTCGACGATCTCCCGCACCTCCGCCTCGGTGAGGATGGAGGCCTTTCGCTTGGCCGCGTCGAGAACTGCAGCGACGATGTCGGGATTGCAGGGCAAGGCTCGAGCAGTGAGGTAGTGGAGGACATTGGACTTGCCCGACATATGGCCGATCTCGATCTCCTGCTTCCTGCCGATCCATCCGGCCGGCACGCCCGAGTAGATGCGATCGGCAAGCCAGGCGTCGCCCTTCTTCTGTGCCTTGATGACGGCGGCTGCATGAACCCCGGTGGCGGTGCGGAAAGCGTCACGCCCGACGATCGCGGTGTTGACCGGGATCGGAACGCCGACCGCGTCGGCAACGAGCTCGACGTACTCGTGGAGAACGGAGAGATCGTCATTACGGATGCCGAGGAGCTTCAGGTTGACCAGGAGCTGCTCCATCGCCGTATTGCCGACCCGCTCGCCGATCCCCAGGGCGGTACCGTGAACGCGCGTGGCCCCGGCTTCGATGGCGGCGAGACTGTTGGCGAGACCCATGCCGCGGTCGCGGTGGCCGTGCCAGTCGATGCCCACCTCAGGCGTACCGAGCTTCTCCAGAAGGCCGGCCACCCAGGAGACGAGGTTGCGCACGCCCGGAGGAATGGCGGCGCCAACCGTGTCGCACAGGCAGACTCGTCGTGCGCCCGCTTCGACCGCCGCCGTCAGCAGCACTTCGAGTTGAGCAGGCGCCGAGCGAATCGTATCTTCGGTGACGTACATCACCTCGAGTCCCTCACCGACCGCGAACTCGATCGCTTTGCGGGTGTGCGACAGAATGTGGTCCAGGTCCCAACCTTCGGCATACTGGCGGATGGGGCTCGAGCCGATGAAGACACAGGCTTCGATCGGCACGCCGGTCTTCTGGGTGATTTCGGCCATCGGCTGGATGTCCGCAGTGACAGTTCGGCCGGCGCAGTTGGGACGGATGCGTAGCCGGCGCTCGTCAATCTCACGACAAAGCCGCTCCACGGCGTCGTATTGCCTCGGCCCGGCTCCGGGCAATCCCACATCAGCGGTTTCAATGCCGAGCCTGTTCATCAGATGGAGAATCCTGAGCTTGGTCTCGATCGGCGGGTCGATGACCGAAGGGCTCTGCAGACCATCGCGCAGCGTCTCGTCGTCGAGCATCACCTGAACTGGCCGGCGGAATCGATCCGGCCCGGCTTCGGCCCAGTCGAAGACGAGGTGTTCTTCTTCGGGAGTGCTCATCGCGGGTCACCTTTCCGGTGCGGTCGGATCGAGCGCGCGTTCAAGGCACACCCGCTGGGCGGGAGCGAATCCCTGGCGCCGGAAGAAGGCGAGCAACTCGAAATCATCCCATGGCACTTCGCTTCTCAGGG
>JAOTUP010000005.1 GCA_029863825.1 Acidobacteriota bacterium
CTAACGCAGTGATGGTTGGTCAGGACCAGGCCGTCGGGCGAAACGAAGGAGCCGGTACAGCCTCCGAGCCTGGTGGTGGCGAGCTGCACGGTTTCGAGCCATGAAGAGTCGATGTCGACGCCGTACGCCGCCTTGACCCGTGCCACCGGAAAGTTGTCGAGTGTCCACATGCCTTCATCAGCGGTGGCGATGCCGGTGACGAAGAAGACTGAGAGCAGCAGGAAAACAGATGTTCGTGTCATGGGATCCTCTGGTCGGATGGAGTTCACGGAAATGCGAAGCGAGGCCGAGCCTAGCAAGATGACCGATATCTGGCGCCACCCGTAGAGGCGGGAAGACGCGAAGCGGAAACCCGGCCGGCGACGCCGAGTGTGGAACAATTGCTCGTCTGACCAAAGACGTCGACCACCCCGAAAAGGAGAACCATCGTGCGAGTTGCCTTCAATGCGATTGCTCTGTGTGTGCTGCTTGCAGGTTGCTCGTCGTCTCCACCCGCCAGCAGTCCGAGCGGCGAGCGACCGCAGGAGTTGTCATCGGGTGCGGCGAGCACTGAGGGAGAGACGATGCTGGAAGTTCGAAACGCACCACGCGCGACGGTCCAGCCCGAGAGTCTGGAGATACACGGCGACGTGAGGATCGATGACTACTACTGGCTCAAGGATCGAGGCAACCCGGAGGTCATTGCCTATCTCGAGGCCGAGAACGCCTATGCCCAGGCGACGCTGGCCCACACCGAGACCCTGCAGGAAAAGCTCTTCGAGGAGATCGTCGGTCGCATCAAGAAGGACGACTCGACGGTGCCCTACAGGTTCGGTAGCTACGAGTACTACGAGCGCTACGAAGAGGGACTCGAATACCCGATCTATGTCCGCCGAAGGAGTTCGCGGGACAGCGCCGAAGAGGTCCTGATCGACGCCAACGAGCTCGCCGTCGGGCACGATTACCTGCAGGTGCGGGGCGTCAAGGTGAGCAGCGGCCAGACGCTCCTCGCCTATGCAACGGATACGGTGGGCCGACGAATGTACACGCTCCGGTTTCGCGATCTCGAAACGGGCGAGGAGCTGGCCGACACGATCCCCAACATCACCGGCAATCATGTCTGGGCGAACGACAACAAGACGCTCTTTTACACGCAACAGGATCCGGAGACGCTGCGCTGGAGCCGCATTTTCAGACATGTCGTCGGCAGCGATCCGGCCACCGACGTGCTGGTGTACGAGGAGACCGACGAAGAGTTCAGCACTTTCGTCACCAAGACCAAATCGCAGCGCTTCATCTTCATCGCCAGCGAGCAGACGCTCTCGAGCGAGTACCGGTTCCTCGACGCAAACCGGCCCGAGGATGACTTCAGAGTCTTCTTGCCGCGAGAAGCGAGACACGAATATTCGCTCGATCATCTCGACGAGACGTTCTACATTCGCACAAACTGGAAGGCGAAGAACTTCCGCCTGATGGCGGCGCCCATAAGGTCCACTGGTAAAGAGCAGTGGAGCGAGGTGATCGCTCACCGTAACGACGTTTTCCTCGGAGAAACGGAGATATTTCGTGACTTTCTGGTGGTTTCCGAGCGACGGTCGGGCTTGGTTCAGATGCGAGTCATTCCTTGGGACGGCTCCGGGGAGCACTACCTGGATTTTGGCGAGCCGGCGTACGACGCCACATTCGGCGACAACAAGAATGTAGATACGACAGTGCTGCGGTACGAATATACGTCGCTTACGACTCCCGATTCGGTTTTCGACTACGACATGGCAACGCGAAAGAAGACGCTGCTGAAGGAAGAGGAAGTCCTCGGCGGCTTCGACAAGAGCGACTATGTGACGGAGCGTCTCTGGGCGAAGGCGCGCGACGGTGTCGACGTGCCGATCTCCATCGTCTATCGCCGTGGGTTCATGAAAGACGGCACGGCGCCGCTGCTTCTCTACGGGTATGGCTCGTATGGCTACGCCATCGATGCGAGTTTCAATGTCGACCGCCTGGCGCTGCTCGATCGTGGGTTCGCCTTTGCCATCGCCCATATACGCGGCGGCCAGGAGCTGGGCCGCGAGTGGTATGAGAGCGGCAAATTGTTCGCGAAGATGAACACGTTCAACGATTTCATCGATTGTGGCCGCTATCTGGTCGCCGAAGAGTACGCTGCTGGTGACCGACTCTTTGCCATGGGTGGCAGCGCCGGCGGCCTGCTCATGGGAGCAGTCGTCAACCTGGCGCCGGATCTCTTCGCCGGCATTGTCAGTCGGGTGCCGTTTGTCGACGTCGTGACCACCATGCTCGATTCGGATATCCCGCTCACAACGAGCGAGTACGACGAGTGGGGCGATCCGAACGAGGAGCCGTCGTACCGTTACATGCTGTCCTACTCACCTTACGACCGACTGGAGAAGAAGGCGTATCCGAGCATGCTCGTCACCGCCGGCTTTCACGATTCGCAGGTGCAGTACTGGGAACCGGCGAAGTATGTGGCCAAGTTGCGGACATTGAAGACGGACGACAATCCGCTGGTGCTGAGAACCAACCTGGACGCGGGCCACAGCGGAGCGTCGGGTCGCTTCGAGCGCTATCGCGAGACCGCTGTGGCGTACGCATTCATGTTGGATCTAGCCGGCATCGAGGAGTGAGTCACGGTCGTCCAAAGGGCCTGCCGAGTGAGTGTCGGCAGCGCGCGGGGGATGCGCAACCAGCCGCATCAACCGACGCCTAGGGTGAGGATTTGTCGACTGATTCACTGCGGATTCGCGCGCGCAGTTCGCGAAACGCGTCGAGTCGCGAGGCGAGCTCGCGCTCGAACCCGACGTCACGCGGTTGGTAGAAGCGACTGCCGGCCAGTGCTTCGGGCAAGCATTCCATACCGCCCATCCCGTCATTGGTCGCATGGGCGTACACGTGTCCGCGCCCGTAGCCGACGCTCTTCATGAGTTTCGTCGGAGCATTGCGAACCGCCATGGGTACCGGGTCGGCGGGGCGCTCTTCGATCGTCCGCCGCACCGCACCGTAGGCGGAATACACGGAGTTGCTCTTTGGTGCCAGTGCCATGTAAATGACGGCTTGCGCCAGGGCGAGCTCTCCTTCCGGTGAGCCGAGCTTGCGGTAGGCGTCCCAGGCCGCCAGTGCCTGAGTCAGCGCTTGTGGATCGGCGAGCCCGATGTCCTCGCTGGCGAAGCGGATCATTCGACGCGCCACGTAGAGAGGGTCTTCACCCGCGGCGAGCATGCGGGCCAGCCAATAGAGCGCCGCGTCGGGATCACTTTCGCGCAGCGACTTGTGCAAGGCGGAGATGAGGTTGAAGTGCTCTTCTCCCGATCGGTCATAGAGCAGTACCTTGCGTTGTGCCAGCGCCGTGACCTCCCCCACCGCGACTGACGCCTTGCCCTGGCCGGCCGCATCCTCGACGGCCAGTTCGAGCAGGTTGAGTGCCTTGCGCGCATCACCCGAGGCGAGCTGAGCGATGGCGGCCAGGGCGTCACTGTCGACGGCGACCTCGAATCGTGCCAGACCGCGCGTCGAATCGGTCAGTGCTCGGCGCATGAGGCGCTCGAGCTCGTCGACGCCGAGTGCTTCGAGGACGACGACACGACACCGCGAGAGCAATGCTGCGTTGACCTGAAACGAAGGATTCTCGGTCGTGGCGCCGATGAGGATGATGTCGCCGCGCTCGACGTAGGGAAGAAACGCATCCTGCTGGGCGCGGTTGAAACGATGGATCTCGTCGATGAAGAGAAGCGTTCTCGTCCCTTGAGCCAGCCGCAATCTGGCCGCGTCGGCCATGACACCCTTGACGTCCTTGATACCCGAGGTGACGGCGCTGAACGGCACGAAGAGAGACGATGTCTCGCGCGCGATGATCCTGGCGATCGTAGTCTTGCCGGATCCGGGCGGTCCCCAGAAGAGCAACGATGGCACCCGGTCGGCGGTGATCGCGCGGCGCAGAAACCCGGCCTCGCCGACGACCGCATCTTGCCCCACGATCTCGTCGAGCTGTCGCGGTCGGATACGGTCGGCCAAGGGTCCGGAATGAGTCGACGGTGTGTCGGTCTCCGGAGGATCGAAGAGGCCGCGGTCCATATGGTGACTATACCCGGCAAGTGGACGGTGACTGCCGCACGAATCTCATGCGCGGAGCCGATTCGGATCGCGAGCCGGCGCTCTCAGCGGCGAAGCGTGCGATCGAGGTAGTCACGAATCGAGACCCGAGTGGCGGGTTGCTGCCACAACTCCAGAACACGGGCGTCGGTCCGCTTTCGCTGAGCGAGAATCTGCTCCACAGCGTGCTCTCGTAGCTGCTGCTTGGTGACACGGAAGACCGCGCTGCCGACCTCGACCAGCCGAGTCGCCTCGGCGACGGCGCGCTCGACGAGTTCCTCGGGCGGCACCAGGCGATCGAGCAGACGGTGCGTGATCGCTTCGTCGGCAGGATATGTCGCACCGCGGAACACGAGATCCGGCAACCGCTGACTGCCGACCGCGAAGCGCATGACCCCGAGGGCGGCAGCCGGGAACGGGACTCCGACGTTGAGCTCCGGGATTCCGATCTTTCCATTGCCGGCGGCGCCGACGCGCAGATCGCAGGCGCAGGCAAGCACACAGCCGCCGGCGATGGCATGCCCGTTGACCGCGGCGATAACCGGCTTGGGGAAGGTGAAGAGGCGCAGCAAGCCGTCAGACAAGAGCGGGAGAAACCCTTCGACATACTCGGTGCCACCTTCGAGGACCCGGAACAGATCGACACCGGCGGAGAAGATGCTCCCCGTTCCGGTCAGCACGACGGCATCGACAGGCTCTTCTTCGGCCGCTGTCAGTGCCGCATCGAGGGCGACGAAGAACTCGCTATCGAAGGCATTGGCTTTGCCGTGGGCAATGCTGAGCAGCCGGACTGCCCCGAGGTCCTTGGAACCGACCATCACAAGCCCTGCTCGTTCGAGCGACGAATATCGTTGATGATCTTGTGGTGATGGTGATGGTGAATGCCGGTGAAAGCAAGCATCTGCGCCGCGGTGAAATGACCGAGAGCCGGATGCCTGATGGTGGCGCGGCAGAGAGCGAGTCGTTCGAGATCGGACGCGAGTGCGGCAAAGCCCTGGCGCACGTCGGCGAGTCCTCGAGGAAGGGAATCGAGATCGACCTCGAGCGGCTGCGTGGCACCAGGCGCACGTCCGATGCCGCGCGGGATGTAGCGCGTGAAGAGAACCAGTCGACCGGCGAGTGTCGGGCTGCCTTGTCGCGGTCCATCGATGTCGAGCGAGGTCAACGCGTCGAGGATGGTCGCATCACTGCGACGCAGGTGTTCGAGCTGCTCGCCAACGCTCCAGTCGGAAACAGAGGGCGCTCGAACGTCCAGCGCGGATCGTTCCTTCGCCATCTCGGCGAGTGACGAGAGCTGGGTCAGGAGTGTGTCCGTGTCGCGGCGGGTGGTTCTGAGGCGGGAAGCATCCATCATCAGGGCGGACCTTCGGAAGTCGTTGACGAGTCAGCGATTGTGACCGGCGACAGAGAAAAGCGCAAACGTGTAGCGGGCGGCTGAATGTCATTGCGGACGGACATATACTTGGGGCGGGCGCTCGAACGAATGACAACCTCGAAGCAACAAGACGGCGAGAATCGAGACAAGGGGAGAGTGTCCCTGGCGCGGCCGGTGCGTCTGCGCTACCGCCGATTTCAGGAGTTTCTCCAAGAAGCTTCGGCCAACATCTCGATCGGCGGCATGTTCATCGCAACAGAGGAACCGCACGAGCCTGGATCGCAATTCGATTTCGAATTGTCGCTGGAGGACGGCTTTTCCCTCGTCAAGGGGCGCGCGGAGGTGGTGTGGATTCGCGCAGAAACTGCGGGGCTCAGCCAGCCGGCCGGCATGGGTGTTCGATTCCTCCACCTGGAAGGCGCGAGTCGCAAGCTGATCGCCAAGGTGGTCGAGAAGTACCGCCGCAAAGGCCGGGAACCATTTGAGTTGGGAAGGTCAGCCAAGGCGCGAATCGCCGCAGCGCGGGCAATGACAGACTCGGGCTCTCTGGTTCCCGGTAGCGAAGCGGTTCTCGGCGTTGACAGCCGTGGCGCTGGCGCGGCGGCGGGAAAATCCGAAATGGCGCAGCGACTGCGCCGATTCGCGGGACTAGCCCTCGTCGCTGTCGTCGCCGGATTGTTCATCGTGCTTGGGTTCCACAATCTCTACGTTCGGCCGCGAATCGACGAGCTGGAGCGTCGATTGGAGGACCTCTCCGCCCGCGGTGTTCAACCCGGTGCGACCGGCGTTGACACCAGCGACGATTCTCTCGTCGAGCCGGGGGACCAGCTGGAGACGGACGGGAACGAGATGGCAGCACTCGAGCCGCTCGAACGCGTGGAGCAATGGGCACGCTCCTGGTCTGATCAGCGTGTGGACGACTATCTGGCGTTTTATTCCGCCGCATTTCAGCCTGATGCCGGGATGAGTCGGGAGGAATGGGAAGCGATGCGGCGAGCGAGGATTCTTCGTCATTCGGGAATCCGCGTCCAGATACTGCTCGCCGAGGAAACGAAGCTCGGTGCCGATGAATCGCAGGTGGAGTTCACCCAGTCATATCACTCCGAGAACTACGATGACCGGGTGAAAAAGACTCTGCGCCTGGTGCGCGAGGAAGGCGTGTGGAAGATCGCCGAAGAACGAGTGGCGCGCGCGCTGCCTGATTGAGTTACCCGCGTGTCAGCCGTCTGAAGCCGCAGCGAGAAACTCGATTCGATCGGGACTGTCGGGGACGACACACAAAAACTGAAACGGGGCGTCGACAACCTCGTAGAAATGAGGAACCCCCGCCGGGATGTACAGTACGTCGTCGGGGCCGACGTAGTGAACCTGGTCGCCGATGCCGACTCGAGCACGGCCGTGGAGTACATATTGTCCGTGCTCGACCATGTTGGTATGCCGTGGCATGCCGCCACCGGGGCCGATAGTAAATCGGCGCATGGAGAAGCGAGGCGCGCCGCCTGCGGGTTCGAGCAGCACCTGGATGTCGGTCGAAATCCCTGCCGCAACAACTCGCCGTTCCACCGAGTCAGCCGGTCGGCTGAAGCCCCCGGAGTCTGAGATCTGGGTCGAGTCGGACATCAGTTCCTCCTTGACGTCGTCTTGAACGGGTCTCGACACAGTATATGGCGAACCGCGCCCGAGAGCGGGCGAGTGGGAAGGGGCACCGGCAAAAAGCGTTAGGTACGTCGCCTCAGTCGGTCCCTGACGAAGAAGTCGAGGTCGCTGGTCGCCGCGTCATCGAGCTGCTTGAAGTGGATGCCCATGCCGCAAGTATTCTCATGAGCTCGCGCGGTGTGGCGAACCACTTGACCGACACCCTGGAGCACGGCTTGCGGTTCGTCCAGACAGAGATCGAAAGCGAACTCGGTGCCTACCGGCAGGGGATGGCCGGTGCGCACCAGCATGCCGGTTCGCGAGAGATTCTCGGTTTCGTAGACGTGGGTGGTGACGAAGTTGTCGAGGTCGACGTGAAGGTTGACGAGGACGCGTGTCGAAGCGCGAACAGGCACGCCCAACGCGCCGGCCACTGCGCGCCGAAATGCATCCACCGAGTCGCTGAGCACGATGCTCTCGACGTCCAGCCGCTTGAGGACATTGGCAGCTCGCGCTTGACTATCTGATCCCAGCAGCAGGATCGGTGACTGCTCACACGACGATCCACCTGAGCGCAACCCGGAGATGAGCCGGGTAGCGCTCATATCAATCAACGGCAGTTGCGCGAGAACGAGATCGTAGCGCGCGGAGGATGCGAGCACGAGGCAGGCCTCGCCGTTGGCGACTTGATTGAACTCCACCGAATGTCTCGAGAACAACGGCTCGAGACTGTCGATGACCTGACGATCAGTAATGGCGGCGAGGACTGTCTTTCCGGTTCCCATGGTCCACAGGTCGATCCGCGACAACGGGTAATCCACCCCCATGCTCCGGGAGCGCGCCGCGGGAAGCTATGGAGAAGTCCACACACGCAGGCGAGCAGGTGCAACCGAGGCCGGCCCACGGTGCGTTCGCTGCCGCGAGTGGGTGGTTGGAGAGAGCGAGAATCGCGGGTCACACGACTCTCACGGTGTCGGGTTAGCGATCGCCGCGCTTGCGAACGGTCGTGTGCGGGTGGTGTCCGTGAGTGTCGGGTGCGACGCTGCCTGACGCAGCTCCGGCGGTCCCGGCGGTTCCCCCGCCGTCCAGGACTTCCAGCTCGCCCGCTTCGACCAGCTTCTGGACGCCCGCGCTGTCCCGAACATGAGGCGAGATCTGACCTTTCATGCGCGGTCCGAGGTGGAGAATCTTGCCCTGTGGCAAATGGACTTTCAACGGGCGATGGGTCTTGTTGACGACAGTAAACATGGCGACAGGCCTCCTCGGTCGTTGGAGCAATCATATCGTTGCTCGGGTCGCCAATACGAGGTCGTGGACCAAGGGTGCCGGTCAGGGAGCGGAATCCGGATGCCGCTCTGAGTTCCGGAAGAGGTCGTTCAGCTGTGCGATGATGGTCTTCACGCGTAGACGGGAGCGTGCCGAGCGACCGCGTGGCGGGTTTGGGATTTCGAAGCAGCCGGGCACCTCGGCGACGCAGGGGTCGCGGAATCCTTTCGGGAGGAGACCGCGGATGGGGAGAGAGCGACCTGCCATCTCCCAATGTTGGGGTTCGATAGATGCCGGATCGACGCAGTTGGCGCGGACCACATCCGAAAGACCGGGAGTGCTTCGCTCCGGAGTCGCTGCCCAATCTTCGCGCCGCGGTCGATGATCTGTCCTGGCTGCGCCAGAGAGGCTATTCGTCGAAGGCGGCGGTGGCTCTCGTCGGCAATCGCCATGCACTGCGGGATCGTCAGCGGATGGCCCTCCAGCGTTGTGCAGCGGGCGAGACCGAGAGTCGCCACCGTCGGTCTCGGCAGACCGATCGCGCCTCGTTGCGCGGTGAAACGATCGTCATTGACGGCTACAACGTCCTTTTGACGCTGGAGGCGGGACTGTCAGGGGGAGTTCTGCTTCTCGCTCGAGATGGAGCTCTTCGCGACGTGGCAGCGATGAGCGCTCATTACCGTAGAGTCGAGGCGACTCGCCCTGCAATCGTCTTGATCGCCGAGTTTCTCAAGTCCTGCGACTGTCGCAATGTCATCTTCTATCTCGACCGGCCCGTCTCAAACAGCGCCCGACTCGGACGAGTGGTCGAATCAGCTGTCGCCGGGTCGAGCTCGAGATGGGACGTGCGACTCGTAGAGCACGTGGATCGCGCTCTCAAGGCGTCACCTCACATCGTCGCCACAGCGGACAGCGTCGTACTGGATCGCTGTGATCGCTGGTTCAATCTCGCGCGAGCGATCGTCGAGCAGGCGATGCCTGACGCCTGGATCGTCGACCTGAGAGCCTCAGTGCGTGCGACCAAATAACCCCGGCGGCAAGAAGCCGACCTCCAGGGTCCGTGAACGCCGGGACCGCGCCCACCTCTCGTAACACGTCACTCGTCTTCGACGACAACGGCAGTGCCGTACACCAAGAGCTCGGCCGCCGCACTCATCACCATCGAGGTCGTAAAGCGGATCTCGAGGATGGCGTTGGCACCCAGCTCAGTGGCCTCCTGGACCATGCGATCCAGAGCCTGCTCGCGCGACTGGGCAAACAGCTTGGTGTACTCGCTGATCTCTCCGCCGACGATGTTGCGAAGTCCGGCCATAATGTCTCGGCCCACGTGACGGGCGCGAATGGTGTTGCCGCGCACCAGCCCGAGAGTGCGGGTCACACGCTTGCCGGGGATGTTTCCTGTTGTCGTCACGATCATTTCTCGATCCTCCGGTAACGATCCGATCCCAGTCGCTTGAGCCGGTCGATGAGCACTGATAGCAGCAGCAAAGTGACGGCGGTCAGAGCGCTGAAGATGAGGAGTTTTTCGGTCAGCGATTCGGGACCGCTCCACAGCTGCCCCAAAGCAAATCCGACGCTGGCGACGAACCAGATGATGAGAATCCCCCATCCGAGTCCGAAGGAGAGGCGACTCAAGCCGGCGCTCGGGCGTTCATCCCATTGATCATCCGGAGGGGTGGCGAATGTCGACGTCATGGTGACCTCCCGTGTTGTTTTCATCTCTTCCACGAGGTGACTGCAGGTCGTACAGGTCTCGAGGTGAAGTCGAACGCGCTGGGTGTCCTGCTGCGTCAGCACGTCATCCAGGTAGCCCGACAGCAAGGCCTGATCGAAGTCATTGCGGCACTGCGAGCTCATGAGTCACTCCTTGCTGCCTGGTGACTTGCCAGCGCCAAATACTTTCGCCGGAGATTCATGCGCGCGGCGTGCAGTCGGGACATGACGGTTCCCATCGGAATGCCTAGCACGGTCGCAATCTCTTCATAGGAGAGGTCGTGGAAATCCCGCAGCACGAGGATCTCGCGCTGGGCCCTGGGGAGACGCGACACGACACGCCAGACCCGGGCCTGTTGCTCACGGCGAAAGGCGCTTTGCTCTGGATCGTCGCCGTCGTCAACCAGGGCGCGCGAGAGATCTGGAATGGACTCGTCCAGAGATTCGTGCCGCCGAAGCTTGCTTCGGCGCCAGAAGTCACGCGCCTGGTTGCGAACGATTGCAAACAGCCATGGTCGGACCGCCCGGCCGGATTGAAAGCGGTCGAGAGTGCTGAAGAATCTGAGCATCGCCTCTTGCGAGATGTCGAGCGCATCGTCGTGATTGCCCACGAGGTGTAGCGCAAACAGGAACGCGGCACGCTGATTCTCACGCGCGAGTTCATCTCGAGCGGAGGTTTCGCCGTTCTGGGCGCGGCGGACCAGGTCTTCCGTCGCGGTTGTCGCCGAGAGAGTCATCACCCCGTTCACAGTTTCGTTACGGTCGACCATCACACTTTATTCGCTTTTTCGTCTCTCGGTTTGTTGTATCGGGACGAGGCTGTCGGCATGGTAATGTTCGCCCGCCAATCCAGCTGGTCAGCCATGGCGCTGGAACCTTTTGGCCTGTCGGGCGTTAGACCTGTTGAATAGGCACGGCGACCGCAGCAACGACGAAAGGAGACTGGAAGATATGACGAACAAGGAGGCCCTGCGACTGGCCCTGGCGGCGACGGCGTTTGCTGTCGTGATCGGCGGTCCGGTGTGGGCAGATGTAGCGACGGAAGAGGTCAAGAAAGTCAAGAAGATTGTCGTCAAGGCGACCGCGGATTGTGAAGGTGAAGAGTGCGATGAGCACACGACGATCGTCCAGGGCGACCAGGATCTCGACATGCTTCACGAGATGATGATGCAGGAGTGCGAGGGCGAAGACTGCCCTCCGGCCGGCACGCACAAGATCATCATCAAGCGGAAGAGCGGTGAGATGGGTGAGGCCGAGCATGATGGCGGGATGTGTGAACACTGTGCGAAGCACCGAATGATCGTCAAACACGGGGGCGAAGCGGGCGAGACGCACAAGATGAAGCATCACTCGGCAGGCCATGGGCACGCCGAGTGCGAGGGTAAGGATTGTGAACACGCGCGCCGGATCTTTGTCATGAGTGGTGAGGATGTCGGAGGCGCGCATTCTGGAAGGGGCCACGGATTCCAGTGGTTCAGCAATGACGGAAGTGAGCATCACTTCGAAGGGATGGGGAGCGGAGGCTTCTTGGGCGTTCAATTGACCGAGTTGACGACCGAGCTGAGATCTCATTTCCGAGTGCCCAGTGATCGTGGCGTGATGGTCGGCAAGGTGCTGCCCGAGAGCTCGGCGCAGGGTGCCGGACTCGAAGTCGGAGACGTCGTCGGAGCGGTCAACGGCGAGGCGGTGGATTCGGCGGCCGAGTTGGCGCACGCGATCGCTCGGCTCGATCCCGGGTCCTCGGTGGAGCTCGAGATCTGGAGGCAGGGTGCTTCCGACACCGTCACGGCCATTCTGGGAGAGCAGAAGGTCGGCGCTCGTCCGCACATTCGCACGATCATGGTGAAGTGTGAGGAGGGAGACGAGGAGTGCGGCATCGACCAGATTGCCGATCTGGAGGCTCTTGGCTGTGGCGACGGGGAAGAGTGCGACGTCGAGATCATCTGTGAAGATGACGGGTGCACCTGTGTCGTCAATGGTGATGACGTTGACTGCGACGCCTTGAATCTGCCGCACCATCTTTCAGGCGACTAGGCGAGTCGCCACGACCTGCTAGCGCGGTCTCGACGAGCAACTTGAGCGAGTGAGCGGCCGCACGGTCTGGAAGCGTGCGGCCGCAGCCCTCCTTGGCATCCTGTAGGATCGGCCGGTCGATCCAGGCACCAGTATGCTCCTGAGCGTCGGAGTCCTCCGGCGACGAGATGCCGATCCGGAGACCGCAGTAGTGACGCTCACGCTTGCAGACGAACTCGATACCGCTCCTTCGCGGTGGCTCGGGTCGGGAGTCTGGCTCGCCTGTCTGCTTCTGTTCGGGGCAATGTTCAACCTGACCCTGGTTGTCGCCGGACTCAAAGAGTTCATCATCGATGATCTTGCCGGTACGGTGACGGATGCAACGCTCTTCTTCTCCATTGAGACGATTGCCTACATCCTCTTTGCGCCGATCTGGGGTCTGCTCAGTGATCGGCTGGGTCGCCGCCGACCGTTCATCATCATCGGGTTCGCTCTTTCATCGCTGATCTATTTCGCCTACGGCGCAGTGCAGTCGGTCTCCGTGCTTCTAGTGCTTCGGTTCGCGCAGGGCGCGTGTTCGGTAATGGGCTGGTCGCTGGTCATGGCCGCTATCGTGGATCGAGTATCGACCAGCCGCCAAGGTCGCGTCATGGGCCTCATGGGGGGCTCGCTGATTCTCGGAGTGGCGATAGGGGCGCCGGTGGGCGGATACCTGACTCGGTGGCTGGGATCGCGGGCGCCGCTGACGAGCGCGGGGATGCTGTTCGCGCTTCTCGCCCTTGCAGCCTTCTTTCTCAGTGAGAGCAAGACCCTCCGCTCCGGCATCAGGGTGCAAGAAATGATAACGGCGCTGAACGCCGAGGCACGCCTCCTTCTGCCTCTGGCATTCCATTTCGTGGACCGCCTGGCTGTCGGGCTCTTCGTGGTTGTTTTTCCCCTCTATCTCGATTCTTTGGGGGCCTCGGATCCGGCGGTGAGGGGGCGATACTTGTCCTACTTCCTTCTGCCTTTCGCCTTTCTGCAGTACGTGAGCGGACGCGTATCCGAGCGCACCGGCCCATGGCCGCCCTTGCTGATCGGCTCTTTCGCCTATGGTGTGCTGCTGTGTTTCGTCGGCTACGCCGATCTTCTGCTCCTGGCGCCGATCATGGTCGGCCTGGGAGTGTTGGCCTCCGTGATGTTTCCTCCCGCGATCCTGTTGGTTGCCGAGCTGAGCGATTCGCGAGTGCGTGGCAGTGCCATGGGTGGCTTCAACCTCGCGGGATCCCTTGGCTTCGCGCTCGGCCCGTTGCTCGGAGGCTGGGCGTATGGATCTCGTGGATTCGCCTTCGCCTTCGTCGTGTGCGGAGTGGCCGAAGTGGTAGCGGTTCTTGCTGCGCTTGTGGCGCTGCGCGTCTGGGGCCCTCGCTGAATCGGCGCGAGCCCGATGGCGGGTGGGCGGAAGCGGCCTTGGAGCACCGCCAACATCGGCGACGCTTCAGCGCTGATGAATCTGCTCGCTGCGGATGAACGCTTCGACACGAGCTGAGTCGCCGATCCTGAATTCGAGGAATCGCGCACCGAAACCGGTCGTTTCCTCGTACATCAGTTCGGTATGCCGAACAACTTCGGCGCAACCGGCGAGCAGGGACTGAGAGTGCGGCAGTGTCAGCTCGAAGTCAAAGCTGCTGCCGATAGCAAGGGGTCGCCTGGAGCTGATCAGCATGCCGCTGCTGGACAGGTCTCGCGTCTCGCAGAAGCGAAACGCGAGATCTTTCTGTATTTCGACCTCGAGTCGAACAGGAACGCGGACGGCAAGACGAGTGGCGACGCCAAGGGCCTCGGCGATCACTCTCCGCAAGGCATCTTCCCCCTCTTCCGGCCCGACAACCTGGACCGGCGGGCTCTCGTAGATGCGCGCCGCCTCCAATTGGTGCCCGGTCGCCAGGAGGATCAACGGGAGCGGCTTTCCCGAGTCACCCAGGGTTCGCAACTCGGTCACCAGGCGGGCGACGCTCATGTCGGGAAGCGGCAGGGAGGCGGTGGCGAGGGAGAACGCGATGCTGCCGGCCAGAGAGAGCGCCTCGGCTCCGGAATGAGCGCGCGTGATATCCATACGCGAGCGGGCGAGGAATGGAGCCAGGGTATTGATCGGCTCACCTTTCGGTACCAGGGTGAGGATCCTGGTCGTGCGCTCGTTGGTCGTCATGGACGTTCGCTTGCCGATACTCGAGACACAGTTTGCGATGAGAGCCGGTGAGCCACAATGGAGGAATCCACTTCACAAATCGACACGCGTGCATACGAGGTTGAGGATGACCGCGGCGCGAGTGGCGCTAGAATCCGGTTGCGATGACCGACCCGATCAAGGAATTCACCGAGGCCTTCGAGCGTGCGAAGAAGAAGGAGAGTGGAGACGCGACGGCATGTGCCCTGGCAACCGCCGACGCGGTCGGTCACCCGGCAGTGCGCATGGTCTTGTTGAAGAAGGTCGATGAGCGCGGATTCGTTTTCTTTACCAACTACGGGAGCCGCAAGGCGCAGGAGCTGGATGAGAATCCGTTCGCTGCACTTTGCTTCTACTGGCCGGCGCTACAGGAGCAGGTGCGGGTCGAGGGGGGCGTAGCGCGTCTGCCGGGCGAGGAATCGGATGAGTACTTCGCCAGCAGGTCACGCTCCAGTCGCATCGGAGCGTGGGCGTCGAGACAGAGCGAGCCGCTGGCATCGCGCGCCGACCTGCTGGCACGGTTTGTTCATTACGAGGCCAAATTTGCCCTCAAGACAGTTCCCAGACCGACATTCTGGGGTGGCTATCGACTGGAGCCGGAACGAATCGAGTTCTGGTTCGACCAGCCATCTCGGCTACACGATCGCCGGGCTTTTACTCGCGGTGTGAACGGATGGACGCTTCAGCGCCTCTACCCCTGAGCTGCTGCTGTCGACTTTTTCTGCCGGAGTCGGATCACCGGGCACCCTGTTCGAGTCGGCGTCTGGAGGCTCGAGATGGCAGGGCGGACTTCCCCTGCAGCCAGCGTCCTGCGCTATCGAGCATACCGTGGCGGGATCTCTTCCGGGTTCTTTGTGAGCATCAGGGCTCGCCGTCTCTCGATCGAGTCCAGCCAAAGAGGAACGTAAGCGAGGAGGTCCTGGAGAGCTTGCTCGATCGCGGTCATCAGCTGTACGAGCCGCGCGCAGACCATGGCATGGCAGGCCAGGATGTCTTCCAGATGCTGCTCGCGAGCCTCCAGCGCCTCCGCCTTCCTGGACTTAAGACGATCTACCGTCTTACGCCCTATGGCGTAGACCTCGAGGATGAGCTTGCACTTGTGCGGGATGTCGAAGGCGTAACCGTCCAGCGGTTCCATCTCGTCGTAGCGGATGCCGGTCAGCGTCAGAACCTCCTTGAGCTTTGGTGAGAGGCCGTTGATGAGCAACTCCATGAACAGCTCGACCTCTTCCCAGGCTCGCGGCGAGGGCAGCGTCTGCTCTTCGTCCATGGTGATGGTCAGCGTTTTGAGCTGGCGCGCCCAGACTTCTCCCAGACCCTGCATGTAATCATTGAGACGGTCGACCGTCGCGTACAGCCACTCTGCCTCCTCGATATCCTGAGGAAACTTCCGAGACAGGTAGTAGTCAGAATCGTGGAGACTTCTCGGGTCGTGAGCGACAATTTCGCCGAACGTGTCGCGTAGAAAAGCATAGATCTTGCCGATCGAGACGCACAGCAGTCGGCGGATCGCCGGCAACTGCTCCGGCTCGATACGGTAGGGATACTCCTCGAGTTTGCCGATGACGGTGTTGTGCAACGCATGGTACGAGTAGAGGGCATTGCGGCGCGCCGTCTCGAGTGTCGGAACCGTAGATGGCTGTTCGAGCGCCGGGCCGAGTTTGGTCTGCAACAGGCGACAGACGCGGCGCACTTTTCTCCAGATTTGCAGCAGTCGGCCGGCCGAGCAATGCAGGATCGCGTAATTGCTTTCGAGTGTTTCTTCGAGAAGCCGGATGCACCCCAGATACGCCCGGATCCTTGGATTCTGGGCGCGCATGCGCTCCAGTGCCCATTCGGCAACAGAGAGTCCGCCGGGAAGCTCCACCTGCTGATCCCCGACCTGGATGTACTGTTTCGGTGAGGAGTCTCCAATCATCGCCGACGCCACCACGCATGGGAGCGTCGCCCGCGCATCGCATCGACCTCGGTGCGAGAACGGCGACGCCCCGGATTGTGGACGGACTGGAGAGAATAACACGCTTGCTGCTGTGCTGCCGCAGAAGGGCTCGCACAGGGCGTGCGTTGTTTCGTCAAGCCTGCTAGCCTAGTAGCGGGCCGATGAAGGGATCGTCGAATGTCCGCGTGGAGTGCTACGCCGGCTATCGCGGCGAAGAGACTCCGCGTCGTTTCTATTACTCGGAGCGCCGGGTCGAGGTCCTGAAGGTGGTCGATCGGTGGCTCGCCCCGGATCATCGGTATTTCAAGCTGCAAGCGCTGGATGGCACCTACATCCTGCGCCACGATATGGGCGCCGGCAACTGGGATCTCGCGCTGTATGCTGCGCGGCCACTCGAGATCGATAGCGGCGGAATGAGCCGCCTCGAGGAAGGATCCGGGGAGGAGTGACGAAGCGGCTCAGGCTCGATTCGCGACGCTGTCGACTCCGAGCTTGATCCCATCCGCCAGGGAGCGCTCGCCCGGGACAACGATCCGGCGCAGGTGCCGGGGGGGCTGTCGGGCAACAGCATCGGCCAGAAGACGGCCGAAATCCTCCTCCGTCAGAACACGAAACCGCCGGCCGAGCACGGGAAGCACAAGCTCGTCTGTCTGCCGCGCCGCGGCCGTCTCGAGGATTCCCATCAGGCACCGGAGAACCCACTCGGCGCACGTGGGAGGCGAGGCGCCGAGGTCATACACGACGGCGAGGAGCTCCGGCGACGGGTGCTGACGAATGATGACCGACCCGGGGGGAGTCGGCTCGGCGCTCCATGCGGCGGTGAGCACGCGGATCGGATGATCGACAACTGGTTGAAAACCCGGCTCGGCGCTGAGGACGTGGTAGGTGTCGTCTTCCACGACGCGAAGCGCGCCGTCCGGAATCGTTGTGTCAACGACGAGGAGGATGTCCAGGTCGGATTGCCGAAGACCTGCGTGCGCGACCGCCAGTCGAGAGCGAGCCCTTGTCATGAGCCCTGTCAATCAACCGTCGGGGTCGCGGCCTGGACCTCGAGGGATGGGAGTGACTCCCGCGCGGGCTCTAGATGATGCCGCCCAGCGATCCAGCGAGGATTGTGCGACATTGCGGGCAGACCATGAGCTGGCCCCGTCGCGGCAGGCTCGAGACGAAGTTGACCCTGGTGCGCAGGACCCGAACCACTTGCAGCGCTTCGATCGTCGCTCCGCAGCCAGGGCATTTGGCCTCCGATTCCAGCATGTACTCGGCTTCGACCGCACCATTGAGGGGCAGTTGGTCGACAGCGCCGGCGGCGGGCGAGTCGGAAGAATCGGTTGAATAGTCCATAGTCTCTCCTCGAGATGACGGTCCTGCAGATCCAATGCCGACTCGATCGCCTTGTTTTTATTGAGGTTTTCGCATTTCCGGTCTACGTCGATGGCAAGAAAATGGCGCCTCGACTGACACGGGACGCCAGCCGTAATAAAGCGGAGGCGAGCGCTGAGACCCATCCGTGCACCATCACGACAGCGCGACCCATGCCCTGCAGACGCGCTGGATGCCGAGTGGGTCGGTTTCGGCGAACGCTTCGTCCGAGAACTGCCGGATCTCCTCTCGGCCGACTCCCGCGCGGCGGAGCTCTTCACGCACGGCGGCAATGAGGGCGTAGGGGTTGCGGCTGGCGAGGTTGACTCGAATATTCGGATGGCGGGTCATGAGCGACAGGAAAACATGGGCCGTAGGAGAGCATTACTCTTGTTTGCAAGCGGATTACATGCAAAAGAACTGCCGCCGACCGACTCCTCGATGTGGCAGGGGTATTTCCACTGCCGCACAGTCTCTTTGTGATTGGTAGGTCGTGACTGGCGTCAATTGCGCGGTTCCTTGGCCCGCCATTCTGACAGGTGTGCCGCGGCGGATCGAGTATCCTGTGCTCTCACGCGGTCTCGGAGGAGGTGTCGAGTGGGCCGGAAACTGCAGCGCTACCAGGGAGAAGGGATCGGCGTCACTTTCGAGCCCGCACGGTGCATTCACGCCGCCGAGTGTGTGCGCGGCCTGCCGGATGTGTTCGATCCCCAGCGTCGACCCTGGGTCGAGCCGGGACGGGCGGCGAACGAGGCGATCGCCGATGTCGTGCGCCGGTGCCCGACCGGGGCACTCACATACGAGTTGGCCGAGCAGGCCGAAAGCGAGGCGGCACCGCCGGTCAATTCGGTCGAAGTGCGTCCGCGGGGACCGCTGTACGTGCGCGGCGAGCTGGAGCTCTCGCTTCCCGACGGTCGCACGCTGCACGAGAGGCGGATGGCACTTTGTCGCTGTGGGGTCTCTGAAAACAAGCCGTTTTGCGACAACAGCCACAGTCGGATCGAGTTCGGTGACGCCGGAGCGTGCGGCGAGAATCGGCTCTCGAGCGAGGGTGCGGAATCGAAAACGCTGCGACTGCGTGCGGCGCCGGGCGGACCGCTTTTGGTGAACGGGCCATTGGAGGTCTCTGGAGCCGTCGGCGAGACGCAGTGTGGAGAAAAAGGGGCCTTGTGTCGATGCGGAGCTTCGCAGGCGAAGCCGTACTGCGACGGATCGCATCGGGCGATCGGATTCGAGGTTGAATGAAGTGTCTGACAGCGGCAACCGCGCGCCTTCGCTGTGTAAGCGGCAGCGACGGGATCGGTTGAGCTTCAAGGAGCGTGTCAACCCATGGCGTACGACGAAACATTGGCCGACAGAGTGCGAACACTCCTCGAGGGCAAGGTCGAAACGGAGGAGAGGAAGATGTTCGGCGGCCTTGCCTTCATGGTCGACAATCACATGTGCTGCGGCATCCTCGACTCACGGCTGATGGCGCGCATCGGCAGGGAGGCCTACACGGGGGCGTTGTCCGAGGCCCATGTCGAGCCCATGGACTTCACCGGCCGGCCGCTCAAGGGCTTTGTCTACGTGGCGGCGGAGGGCATCGCCAGCGACGACGAGCTGGCAGCATGGCTCGAGCGCTGTCTGGTTTTTGTCAGGACACTGCCCGCGAAATAGACCTTCAGACCGCCTTATTCGGCGGTCGCCCCGAGGGCACTGTAGGCCATGCCGTCGGGCTCCTTGCCCGCCTTGAGGGCACCGATCACGGCGAGCGTAGTTGGCTCGATCATGACCACGGCATCGGCTTGGGTCGCCGCCACCCATGCGCGATCCCCCCGTGGTGCGATGACAAGTCCCACCGGCACCGGGCTGTCGCCGAAGCGCTCGCCGAACAGGCGCTGAGCGGCGTCCGGAGCAGTAGACAGGTCGAGCTTTGCCCGCCGGATCTCGCGGCGCTCGGCGATGTCGAAGAGAACGACTTCACCACTGCGCGCCGCCGACACCAACGCATGCCTGCCGTCGGGGGTGATCGCTACGCGAATCGGGAAGCCCGGGCACGGGAGGCTCGCACGCACCTCCAGACTCGAGGGGTCGATGATGGTCACCGTATCAGCCGCGCGGTTTCCTACCCAGATTTCCTTGCCATCGGGTGTCACGGCGATGCCCTCAGCGCCGTCTCCGGTGACGACATCGCCGAGTTTCTCGCCGGTCTCGAGGTCGAGGACGGTGACGGTGCCGGAGCCGATGTTGGCGACGAAGGCGCGGCCCGCGGCGACCGTCACCATATGGGAAACGGCCTGGTCGGTTCGGATAGCGTTGACGATTGTGCCGTCGGTGGTATCGACGATCACCAGGTGGGCGCTACCCTCGGTCGTGACGGCGACCCGGTCGGGAGTGAGAAAAACGACGCCGTGAGGTCGAGTATGCGGGTCGAGGGTCACCGTGCGCAGAACCTTCGCGGTCGCTACGTCGACGACCGTCAAACTCGACCCCGGCATCGAGCGATCCCCGTAGTTGGCGATGACCGCCGTTCGTCCATCGGTTGAGGTGGCGACTTCATGTGGAGCCCGTCCGGTGGGAAGAGTCGCCCGTGATCGTCCGCTCTCGAGGTCGATCAGGTCGACGGTGTGATCGCTCTTGTTGGCGACGAGCAGGGTCTCGGCGGGTGCCGGGAGGGCGGAAGAGAGAGCCAGTGCAACAAGGAACGGACAGGCGGTTTTCTCGAGCATGAAACAGTCTCCAGAAAGCTCTCGGCGTCAGCTGGGAGATGCGGGATCCTCGAGGACGTGAAGAGCCGGTTGCAGTGAAC
>JAOTUP010000217.1 GCA_029863825.1 Acidobacteriota bacterium
AGGACGTCGATCGTGTTGCCCAGAAGCGGCTTGACGTTGATCGCCAGAATCATATCAACGGTGTCGTCGGCGAGCAGGATCTCGAGTGCCTGCCGGTAGTCAGCAGCAGTTGCCGAGGCGATCATGTCGATTGGATTGGCGACACTGGCTTCAGAGGGGAGGAACTCGACGAGGCGGGTGCGAGTCGCCTCGGACAGCGGCGCCATCTCCAGGTTGAGATTGACCAATGCGTCGGTCGCCATGATGGCCGGCCCGCCCGCATTGGTGAGAATGGCGACGCGGTCGCCCTTGGGCAGCGGGCACCGGTTGAGGGCGCGGGCGACGGCAAAGAGCTCTTCGATCGAGTTGGCGCGCAACACGCCGCATTGCGTGAGAAAGGTCGAGACGGTCAGGTCGCGCCCGGCGATGGCACCGGTATGGCTCGTTGCAGCGCGAGCGCCTTCTTCGGTTCGCCCCGATTTGACCACCAGAATCGGCTTCTTTCTGCCGACACGCTTGGCGACCTCGGTGAAGTTGCGGGGATTCCCGAACGACTCGAGGTACATGCAAATGACCCGAGTCTGGTCGTCGTTTTGCCAATACTCGAGAAGATCATTCCCGGAAACGTCCGCCTTGTTTCCGATCGAGGCAAACTGCGTCAATCCGATCCCGAGATCCGCGGCGGCATTGAGAATTGCGACACCGAGAGCACCCGACTGACTGACGAAACCGATCGAGCCGCGTCGCGCGGGAGTGGGTGCAAACGTGGCATTCATCGACACGGCTGCATCGGCGTTGATGACACCCATGCAGTTCGGACCGATCATCCGCACGCCCGCACGTCGGATCTTCTCCACCAGCTTTCGTTCGAGCTCGGCGCCGTCGACACCGGTTTCGGCGAAGCCGGCGGTGATGACGATGAGCCCCTTGACGCCGGCGGCGAGACACTCATCAACTACCGGGAAGACCGCGTCACGCGGCACCACGATGATCGCCAGATCGACCGGGTCCGGGACGGCGCCAATCGACGGATACGCCTTGAGGGAGTGGATCGAGGACGCCTTCGGGTTGACCGGAAAGATGGCTCCCTGGAACTCTGAGACAACGAGGTTGTGGAGGAGCGAGAAACCGATCGAATCCCGGCGTCGAGAGGCACCGACCACGGCGATCGAGCGCGGTGAGAAGATCGGATCCAGGGGTCTATGATCCACAGTGTCGGTTGTCATCGTCGAGTCTCCGAGCCGCCATCTGGCGGTGGTGGTTTAGGGCGCTTTGGTTGGCGGGACATGATCTGAAACGGGCACCAGCATTCTCACTTTTCTCGCTGCGAGACGAATGGTCGCCGGCAACGCACCGACGATCAGATCTCCGTCAATTTGGAGCTCTACACCCTCGGTCGCTGCAATCGTCGCCTCTTTGACCTGTTGGCGAAACACGTCGTGCCTCTGATGCAACCGGCCGAGACCGAGGTCCCGCGCGAAGCCCAACGTTGCCAGGCGAGAGGTGCCGCCGAAGAGCACCAGATCGAGCCGGTCGTCACACCAGCTGGCTGTTGGCGCAAGACGGAAGCGGCCAGCATAGAACGGGATGTTACAGACAGCGGCAAAGGTAGCGCAGCGGGATCCGCCCGCCCACGCCACAGCGAACTCTGGGTATCCGTACGAGTGCCACGCCGACAACGCTGCCAGGGCGACCTCGCCTCGACCGAGCACGCGCTTCCGACTCGTTCTCACGCGCCCGAGAACCTCGGCATCGAGGCCCGCCGATGCCTGCATGAGGAACGGCTCGTCGTTGCACAAGCCGACGTCGAACGGCCTCCAGCGACTTGGAGACAGAACTCTGGCGGCAGCGAGGGGATCCGAGGGCAAGCCCAGAGTCCGCGCCATCACGTTGGTGGTTCCCGCCGGCAGAAAGCCGAGACCGGTTTTGCTCCCCAGGAGCCCGTTGGCACACTCGCGCAAGCTGCCGTCGCCGCCGCATGCGAACACCGTCTCGACACCCTCTGCGACCGCGATACGGGCCAGTCTGGTGCCGTCTCCCGGACCCGAGGTGGCCTGACTATCGACGCTCGATCCGGAGCGGCGCAGCAGGGTCTCGAGCCGAAGCACGAGACGATCGGCGCGGTGCCGGCCGGCGGTCGGGTTGTAGATGAGAACGGTCCGACGCACGACGAAAGCAACAAGTCTCCCGCCAGGGGATCAGAACAGGCTTCCGGTCATCCCGGCGGGTGGTGAGATTCCGAGGTGGTCGTAAGCGCGGCGAGTGGCAACGCGTCCTCGAGGCGTGCGCTGCAGGAATCCTTCCTGGATAAGAAAGGGCTCGTAGAGATCTTCCAGCGTGCCGCGATCTTCTCCGACCGCGGCGGCGATTGCCTGAATCCCCGCCGGCCCACCGGCGTACTGTTCGATCAATGTCGTCAGGATCTTGCGATCGACCTCATCGAAACCAAACTCGTCGACTTCCAAAAGCTCGAGTGCGCGCTGAGCGGCATCGCGGTCGATGGCGCCGTCGCCATGGACCTGAGCGAAGTCACGCACCCGGCGCAGCAGGCGGTTGGCGATGCGTGGTGTCCCGCGGCTGCGGCCGGCGATTTCTTTGGCGCCGCCGTCCTCGACCGCGATATCGAGCAGCGAGCCCGAGCGGCTAATGATCTGCGCCAGGTCCTCAGGCTGGTAGAAATCGAGTCGGTGGACGATGCCAAAGCGCGCCCTCAAGGGCGCAGTGATGAGACCGGCACGAGTCGTCGCACCCACCAGCGTAAAGGGCGGCAGGTCGATCTTCATGGTGCGCGCGGCGGGACCCTGGCCGATAACAAGATCGAGGGCGAAGTCCTCGAGCGCCGGATAGAGGATCTCTTCGACTGTCGGCCCGAGGCGATGGATCTCGTCAATGAACAGAACCTCTCCCGCTTCGAGGTTGGTGAGAATCGCGGCGAGATCTCCTGCGCGCTCGAGAACCGGCCCGGAGGTCGTGCGAATCGATGCGTGCATCTCGCGCGCGATGATGTGGGCAAGGGTCGTCTTGCCCAGTCCGGGCGGTCCAAAAAGCAGGACATGGTCGAGACATTCCCGCCGTTCTCGCGCCGCCTGCAGGAATACTTTGAGCTTCGATACGATTCTCTCCTGACCGACGTAGTCCTCGAGGCGACGCGGGCGCAGAGACGCCTCGACACCGATGTCATCGGAGTCGGGAACCGCGGAGAGAAGCTGATGATCGGTCATCGAGTCCTATTGTAGCCAGTGACCCATTGCGAGCCGTGAGACCAGCTCTCGAGGGCGGGGGGCAGACAACACGACAGGGGAAACCCGCACCTGCATTCTTCTACGTGCGAGAGAGCCGTCTGAGGCTGAGGCGAAGCAGTTGCTGGAAGTCGGCATCGGGATTCTCGTCGCGTGCCGCAGCCAGCGCCTGCTCCGCTTCGGCGCGCTTGTAGCCCAAGGCTACAAGCGCCGGCAGCAGGTCGTCTTCCGTTGAGGTCTCCCGCTCCGGCAGCTCTGTGGCGAGCTCAGCCATCTTGTCCTTGAGCTCGACGACCATGCGCTCGGCGGTCTTTTTCCCAATGCCCGGGATGGTCGCCAGGCGAACGGCATTACCAGCGGCGATGGCAGCTACGATGTCGTCCGTAGACATTCCCGAGAGGGCGACGCGGGCCAGCTTGGGACCGATTCCGCTGACGCCGATCAATGATTCGAAAACCAACCGCTCTCGCGGTGTCCAAAATCCGAAAAGCTCGATTGCGCCGTCTCGCACATGTGTATGGACGTACAGACCGAGAGGGCCGGAAGCATCGGCGCGGTCTATCTCGGCGAATGTGGAGAGCGGAATCGACAGCAAATAGCCGACTCCGCCGACATCCAACAGCAAGTGCTCGGGAGACGACTCGAGGACTTTGCCTCTGAGGTATCCGATCATCGGGCCGGCCGTGCCGCGCGCGACTCCAGGTCTCGGATCAGGTGCCCGTCACCTGACCGTCGAGGTCGAAATTGGCGAGCAGTTGCGGATCGTAGCGGATGTCGATCTCGGCCCTGCGAGCATCGAGCAATGCCGAGAGAAGCTCGCTCACACGCTGCGATTCGAGAGCCTGCTTGGTGGATTCCTTCTCTTCCGCAAACTGCTGGGCATCGAAGTAGCGACGCTCCACAACCTCGAACAGAACCGCACCAGTGTCGACATCGAGGGGCCCGGAGACATCGCCTTCTGCAAGCTCGAGCGCGGTCTCGGCAACGAGTTTGGACCTGCCGAGGCTACCGATCACATCGTCGCGACCGAACAATTCGCTTTCCTCGACCGTTAGACCGAGACTCGACGCCGCACCGTCGAGAGAGCCTCCGTCGGCAATCTCCAGCGCCGCGGCTGCCAGGCTGTCGACAGCCATCCGCCGCTTGATCGACTCACGAAGCTGCGCTTCGACCTCCGACCTGACGTCCTCCAGCTCGGGAAGCCGCGGCGCCTCGATGGACTGTAGGCGGAGGACCGCCCAGCCTTGCGCCACCGGTACCGGATCCGAGATCTCGCCGTCGGCAAGGCCGAATGCGGCAATCGTGAACTGAGTCGAGCGACCGATTCCCTCGACGGTATCGTCTCGCCCGAAAGCGCGCGTTGTCAGAAAAGTGACCCCCACTTCCTCGGTCGCAATGCGGCTCATCGCCGCGGAATCAGCGGCCTTTTCGTTGCGTAATTGCGTCGCCACGGCTCGCGCCTTCTCTTCAGCCACCGTCTCGGCTTGCTCGGCTGCGAGACGGCTGCGAATGCCGGCTTCCGCGTCGGCAAAAGCAAGTGTCCCGCCGGGCCGCTTTTCCAAGACCTCGATCAGGTGGAGCCCGAAATCGGTTTCGACAGGGCCGGCGATCTCACCGGGCTGGGCCGTGAACGCAGCCTCCTCGAAAGGCGGCAC
>JAOTUP010000218.1 GCA_029863825.1 Acidobacteriota bacterium
GGTGCTCGACGAGAGGGGACGGCAAGCCGAGGTTCCGATCGTGCCGATGGCTCTCGAGCTCGATCAGGTACCCGAGCCGCGCGCGCGGGGAACCTACGAGACGAAGCTTCTGCTGCGACAGATTCCGCACGACGCGGTGGCTGCAGTGCATGATCCGGCCGGTGGTAGGATTCTGACGGCGGGATTTCGTATCGTTCCCTGACGATGCGTGGCCGCTCTGAGGCCGGTTGACTTGATGCTGCACAGAATTCCGAGTCTGGCGAGTGTGTTGTTGCTCGTTGGCGCCGCTTCGCTTGCGGGCCAGGCCGACCCTGCGCTCGAGGCGGACGACGAGCTCTTCTTCGCAACCGTTGACGTCAACGTCGTCAATGTGGACGTTTTCGTCACCGACAAGCAAGGAAATCCGGTGACCGGTCTCGGCGCCGATGACTTCGAGCTCTTCGAGGACAACCGTCCCGTACAGATCAGCAACTTCTACGCTGTGGAGGGTGGGAGGACAGATGCGGTGCCGATGTCATCGGAGAGCGCAGGGTCCGAACCCCGGCCGAAACCGACGGAGCCGCAGGCTTTGCCCCAGGATCAGCGGCTCTTTCTCATCGTATACGTCGACAACTACAACATCCGACCGTTCAATCGAAATCGCGTTTTCAGGCGCCTTCGCGAGTTTTTGCACGACAGGTTGGGAGCCGCGGATCAGGTGATGTTGGTGTCATACGACCGGTCCTTGAACGTGCGCCACCCCTTCACTTCGCGACCCGAGGTCATCGGGCGGGCGCTGTACGATCTCGAGAAAATGACTGGGCATGCGATGACGCAGGACTCTGCACGGAGGGAGATTCTGCAGGCGATCGACGAGGCGGATGACCCGTCCCGGGTCGAATGGAAAGTGCGTCAGTTCGCCGAAGAGATCTATAACGACTTGTCGTTCACTATCGACGCTCTCAGAGACTTTGTCGGCTCGGTTGCCGGTCTCGAAGGCCGGAAGGCCATTCTCTATGTCAGTGACGGTTTAGCGATGACGGCTGCCGAGGAGCTGTTCCAGGCCGTGATGCAGAAGTTCGTGTCATCCAGCGTGATGACGAGGATGCACGACTACAATGCGGTGCGCCAGTTCCGTGAGCTCACAGCGCTGGCGAGTTCCAATCGCGTCAGCTTTTACACTATCGACGCGGCGGGACTTCGCACCTCGGACATCACCAGCGCACAGAGCAGGGGGATGGAGACGCCAGGACTGATGACTCTCCTCGACTCGACATACAGGCACAACCTCCAGGCCCCATTGCGGATGATGGCTGACGAGACCGGGGGGCTCGCCATCGTCAATACCAACGACATCGGACCGGGCCTGGAGAAGATGGCGACCGACTTTGAGACTTTCTATTCACTGGGTTACATGCCCGGTCGCACCGGTGAAGGCGAATACCGGCGCATCCGAGTCGAGCTCAAGAACGACAAAGGCCTGAAGGTCCGGCACCGTGCCGGATACCGCTCCAAGTCGGTGTTTTCGCACATGGCGGATGGGACCAATTCGACCTTGCTGTACGGATTCGAGCGGAATCCGTTGGCCGTTGGCCTTCGCGTCGGCAGTGGCTCCCAGCACGAGGACGGGTTGTACCTGGTGCCCATCGCGGTGGACGTGCCGATTGGCAATCTGGAATTGGTGCCGCAGGGAGACTTTCACGTCGGTCGCATCAGGATCTACTTCACGGCGATCGACCAAGAGGATCGGCTGGCAGATCTGCAGGAGGTCCCGCTTCCGATTCGAATCCCCAACGATGAGATGGTGCGGGCACGCGAGCAGCCATACGTCTACAGCGCCCAACTCCAGATGCGGGCGGGATCGCAGCGTATGGCGATCGGAGTTCGCGACGAGATCGGAGCGGTAGAGTCCTTTATCGTCAAATCTGTCCACATCGGATCGTGATGAAGAACCGCCTGGGAGAGCTGTCGGAAAACGCGTCGGCGCTGGGCGAGGCCGGCCTCGGGTTGATGAAGGCCGAGGCAGCGGCGCTCTCGCAGGAGCTCAGGCTCTCCGGCAAAGCCCTCTTCCGGATTGGCGTGCTCGCTGCGATCAGCCTGTTCGTGCTGTTCTGGGCACTCGCGGCGCTGGTGTATGCGGGTATCGAGATCGGAACAATCTGGCTGCCACGCTGGGCATCGGCGTTGACGGCGTCAGCGATTCTGCTCCTCATCGTCGTGCTCGTAACGGGGGTGGTCTGGATTCGCGTACGGCGCCTCGAAACGCCCGTGGCGACCCTGCGCCGCCACATGGATGACCACCGGGACTGGTGGCGTCGTCGCATCGCCGGTCGCCGACGCTAGACGCGATGAGCCGTCAGAGTCAGGATCCACAGCGCTCACGGGTTGTCGTCGATGCCCGGCAAAGAGTGGAAGACCGGTGGGTTAGGTTGTGGACGGGATTTCCTGCAATCGCTGGCGGAAGCAAGGTCGGTCCCCTCGTGGCTGGACTTGTCCTGGTCGCCGCTGCCGGCTTTGCTCTCGGCTATCACCGACGGCCGCCGCGGCGGTCGTCGAGCGAGGCAGGGGAAGCGATCGAGTCTTACTGACTCTCTGCCACGGCTCGCTTGAAGACCATCGCGATGTTGTCGGTGGCGCCACTCTTGAAGTTCACCGACGAGATGGAGACCAGCTCCCAGCCCTCGCTCCCCAGATCATTGAGCTGTGGCGCCGCGTTCGGATCGAGACGATAGTTCTCGCTCCGAATATTGATGATCTTGTACTCCCACTTGGTCATGATCGTACTCCTTCCACCACGGGCGAAACGAACCGCTCCACCAATACATCCATCATTCTAGCGGAATTCAATCTCGACGTTCTTACCTCGGGAAACCTGTGTGACGGCGGCCAGATTGCCGCGGTTGAGTGACAGCTCGAGCGTCCCGAGGGAGCCGGGGATGACCGCAGCTTCGCCGTCGGCAAGCTCTGAATAATGACGGACAAGACGGTCGATCCGTGCGCCGCCCACTCGCACCGTGAATGGTCTTCCGTCGAGCCAGTCGCTCGGTAGATTGGTGACTATGTTTCCAAAATGATCTATATGCACGACACGGCCAGAGAGCCCGTGTCGCCGTCGCTCGGGGGCGGTGGTCGGAAGACTGAGCGCGTCGATAATCAGCGGACCGAGGTCGTCATAAGGTTCCCCACGCGCCAGGTAAGCCGCTGTCGGTGCGAGTCGATCCCGCCCGTCGAAGGTTGCACCTGGACGATCGAGAAACAGGTCGGAGCACAGCACCGAGCGGACTTCCGGGTTCTGGCATCGAGCGAGGAACTCGGTCAGCAGTCCGTTGTCCGGGGCGACGGCGAGTTGACCGTCCGCGCGGGCCGCGAGAATTCGCCGGTCGCTTCCAACACCGGGATCCACAACCGCCAGATGGACTGTCCCCTCCGGGTACTCCCGGGCCGCCGCGCCGAGCACGAAGGCTGCGTGCTCGAGGTCGCCGGGGGCGATCTGGTGGCAGAGGTCGACCAACCGGCACTCCGGTGCAAGTCGCAGCAGCACGCCTTTGACGGCTCCGACGTAGTAATCGCGCTCGCCGAAGTCGGTCAGCAGCGTGACGGTCCGTAGTCGTTTCATGGGTCGACGTCGCGCCGGCCGGTTGCCGGCCTCTTGGCTCATGATAGCCGTCTTTCGACGCGTGTGTGGTGCGCTGAGCCGCGGCCAGGCGAGCGCACAGCAGACCCGAGGAAGAGTAGAATCCGTGTATGCCGGATCGCCTGGCTCTCCTGTTCACCAAGCCGGCCCGGCCCGGCCATGTCAAGACGAGGCTCATCGGGGACTTGAGCGCGCAACAAGCCGCAGACCTGCAGGTCGCTCTTCTGACCGATTTGACAGAGCGGCTCGCCGACGGCAATTTCGAACTTCGACTGGCGTGGGCGGTGGCGGAGCCGGATCAGCTTCCAGCAAGTTGTGTACCCGCTCTACGCCAGTCTGGCGACGATCTCGGTGAACGGCTTTACAACGCATTGGCCGCCGCCGCCGTCGAGTCGCCCTCGGTGGCAGCGATCGGCAGCGACCATCCGGAGCTCTCTAGTACCCACCTCGAACAGGCGTTTGAGGCGGTGGAGAGTCGTCTCGCCGACGTGGTCCTTGGTCCGACTCGCGACGGCGGCTACTATCTCTTTGCCGCAGCGCGACACGCGGTTCGGCGCGAGATCTTCGCCGAAGTGAGTTGGTCGACGTCGGCGGTCCTCGATGAAACGAGGGAGCGCTGCGCCGCCCTGAGTCTACGCACGCATTTACTTGAGCCGACTTCGGACGTCGACACTCCAGAAGATCTCAAACGCTTGACCTCCGCTTTGGCCGAAGGCTCCGTGGTGTCGCCGAACACCGCTGCTTTGCTCAGGTCGTGGGGCCGTCTCTCAGGCGAGGAGGGATGATGAGGATTCTGAGCGCGGAAGCGATGCAGAAAGTCGATCGGGAGGCGATCGAAGGACTCGGCATGCCAAGTCTGGTCCTGATGGAGAATGCGGCGCTCGGGCTAGTGGAGGCCATTGCCTCCGAATACTCCCTGGCGGACTCGGTGACCATCTTCTGTGGGCCTGGCAATAACGGTGGAGATGGCCTTGCCGTTGGGCGGCACCTGGCGGTGCGCGGTTATGGCGTCACGGTATTCGTGGTCGCGGGCGGCCGCGAGCTGAAAGGTGATGCGGCGGTGCAGCTGGAGATTTGTCGCGGCATGGATCTCGACGTGAGAGATGTCGAAGCGGAGGAGAGTGTTGCCGGTTTGTTGGAGACTGCTGCAAACAGCGATGTCGTCGTCGATGCCTTGTTCGGTACCGGCCTGACGCGAGCGCTGGAAGGAATATTTGCCGAATTGGTGACAGGTCTGAATGAAGTGGCGGTGCCGC
>JAOTUP010000219.1 GCA_029863825.1 Acidobacteriota bacterium
CTGACATCATGACCACTGCCGCCGCGGGATCTTCCTCGCGCATCGCCTGCAACGTTTCGAGACCATCCCTGTCCGGGAGCCAGACGTCGAGCAAGACGACGTCGGGCTGCTGGTCGCGGTACAGCTGTAGAGCTTCCTCACCGCTCTGAGTGCAGAGCGTGCGATACCCCTCGTCGGCAAGAACACTCGAAAGCGCGGTCAGGATGCCGGGCTCGTCATCTACGATCAGCACCAGGTCGGACATCGGCAGGTTCTCACTCGTGGCGTTGAAGGAGGGGCGCTTTTTCCGCTGCCCAGCCTACCACCATCTCTGTGCTAGCTTTACTGCGCCATGCCCACTGTCATCCTGCCGGCCTCACTCCTCGAGCGCACGGGAGGCGAGCGCGAAATCAGCGTCGCCGGCACCACTGCCGGAGAGGTCCTCGAGGCACTCGAAGCCGGTCAACCGACGCTTCGTGGCTGGCTGCTCGACGAGCAGGGTCGGTTGCGCCAACATGTCAACGTCTTCGTCGATAATCGTCGCGTCAAACTGAACCATCCGGTGTCCGAGAACCAGGAGGTGTTCGTGATCCAGGCCATCACCGGCGGCAGTGATAGAGAAGCAGAGATTCTCGTCGGCACAAAGAAGGGTCTGTTCGTTCTGCGGGGACCGCGATCGGGACCGATGGCTGTCGCATCACGCCAGTTTGCGGGGCAGGTGGTCGAGTACGCCATGCGCGATCCGCGAAGCGGTCGCTACGTAGTCTCGGCGACACACGGTCAGTTCGGCCCTCATCTTCATCTGACAGATGATGTCCTGGGTGAGTGGCAGCAAGCGGGGGGACCCGCGTTCGCACCGGAGAGCGAGACCTCGGTCGAGCGCATCTGGGTCGTCGAGGCAAGCGCTGAAGACAGCGTGCTGTGGGCAGGCGTCGCCCCGGCGGCGCTATTCAAGAGCGAGGACGGCGGCACTACCTGGCACCTCAACGAGAGTCTGTGGAATGACCCGAGCCGGCCCCAATGGGAAGGTGGGCTCGGCGGCCTGACACTGCACTCGATCTGCCCCTGGCCGGGCCATCCCGAGCGGCTGACGGTCGCCATGTCGGCCGTCGGCGTGTGGCAGACGCTCGACGGTGGCGCCACCTGGGCGCGCTACTCGGAGGGCCTGGTGCCCCGCTATCTGCCGCCCGAGTCACACGCCGAGACGCTCATGCACTGCGTTCATAAGCTCGAGCAATCACCGACGCAGCCGGAGACCTTCTACCTGCAGTTCCACGGTGGCGTCTATCGCTCGGACGATGCAGCCCGCACCTGGCAAGAGATCAGCCGCGTGGGCTCGGACCACGGCCTGCCGGCGGACTTCGGCTTCCCTATCGTCGTCGACCCGCACGACCCCGATCGCGCCTTCGTCATCCCTCTCGTCGCCGACGTCGACCGAGTGACTCCAGAAGGCAAGGTTCGCGTCTACGAAACCCGCGACCGTGGCGCGACGTGGGAATCGCTGACCCAGGGGCTGCCGCAGGAGAACGCCTACCTCACCGTCCTGCGGCAGGGTTTCTGCCACGACGGCAGGGACCCCCTGGGCCTTTACTTCGGCACCGAGTCCGGCGCCATTTTCGGATCGGCCGACGGCGGCGCCACCTGGTCGACCGTGGTCGAGAACCTACCGCCGATCACCTCGGTGCGCGTCTCGGCTTGAGTATCTCGACCGACCTCCTCGCTCCACGACCGCGCCAGGCCACTCTGACCGACGAGCTCCTGGACCTGAGCGGACCTCTCGGCTTGTCGCTCGAGGGCGACCCTGCTGCGGTGGAGGCTGGGCGGCGAAAAGCCGAGGACATTTTCGCGCGTTTGGGCCACGATCTCACCGCCGCTGACTCGACGACGCGAGACGACCGACCGACGCTGCGCCTGAGCTGTCGTGAGGGGGCGGCTCTCGGCACCGACGCCTACGGCCTCGAGGTCACCGCCAGTGGCGTCGACATCAGCGCCTCCTCCGCCAGCGGCCTCTACTACGGCGTCGCGACTCTCGAGCAGTGGGTCCGCATCCATGAAGCTGAACAAGCCGGTGTCCCAAGAGCGCTCCACGGCCTCGAGGTCGAGGACTCCCCAGGCTTCCGGCATCGGGGCGTGATGCTCGACATCAGTCGCAACAGGGTGCCGACGATGGAGACCCTCTATTCCCTCGTGGATCGCCTCGCCGACTGGAAGATCAATCAGCTCCAGCTCTATACCGAGCACACATTTGCCTACCGCGGTCACGAAGCCGTCTGGCACGACGCCAGCCCGATGACAGCAGAGGAGATGCAGGCGCTCGACTGCCACTGCAACGATCGATTCATCGAGCTCGTCCCCAACCAACAGAGCTTCGGGCACATGCATCGCTGGCTGGTTCATGAGCCGTACCGGCGGCTGGCAGAGTGCCCCGAAGGCGTCCAGCATCCCTTCAGCTCGACCACGGAACCCTTCAGTCTGTGTCCCACCGAGCCCGCGGTCGTGGAGCTCCTGAGCAATCTCTACGCCGAGCTCCTGCCAAACTTCTCGAGCCGCCAGCTCAATGTCGGCCTGGACGAGACGTTCGATCTCGGAATGGGCCGCTCGAAGTCCGACTGTGACACTCGAGGTCGGCCCGAGGTCTATCTCGATTTTCTCGGCAAGGTCCACGACCTCGCTCGCGCTCACGGCCGCCGTATCCAGTTTTGGGCCGACATCGTGCTCGAGCACGCGGAGCTGGTTCATCAGATTCCCACCGACGCCGTCGTCCTCAACTGGGGCTACGAAGCCGACCACCCGTTCGCAGATGAAACCGCCAGACTGGCGGCGGCGGGCCTCGAGTTCTACGTCTGCCCGGGCACGAGCTCCTGGAACAGCTTCGCCGGCCGCGCCAGCAATGCCCTCGGCAACCTGGCAAGCGCCGCGCAGGCGGGGAACGAGCACGGTGCCGCCGGCTACCTCATCACCGACTGGGGCGACAACGGTCACCTGCAGCCGCTTCCGGTCAGCTACCTCGGGTTTCTCGCCGGCGCCTCGATGGCCTGGAACCCGTCGACCGCGGACTCTCCAGACACACTCGATTGGCCCCGGCTGCTCGATCTTTACGCCTTCGACGGAGCCGAACCGGGGATCGGACACGCGGCGATCCAACTCGCCAATGCCTATCTCAGGCTCGGCGCCCAAACGAGGAACGGAACGGCGCTGTTTCATCTCGTCATGTCGCCCGACGACACGCTGGAGCATCCTCGCTACGAAGGACTCACAGCCAGCGGCCTCGAATCCGTGACGGAAGCAGCTCGGGAGGTCGGCGACCGGATGGCGCGAACAGCGAGAAGCCATGGAGACACACTGGAGATCTCCGAGTTCGCCTGGATCGCCGACGCGCTGACGTTCGGAGCCCGCGTCGGGCTGGCGCGCCTCGAGGCAGGGCGAAGCGCCGAGATGAGCGATCTTGCAAAGGGAATCAGGTCGGACCTGCGGCACGACATCGGGTCACTGATCGAGCGGCTGCCATCTCTCTGGCAGAAGCGCGGCCGGCTGGGTGGACTCGACAAATCACTCGCCCGTCTGGAGCGAGTGCGAAGACTCTTCGATTAGCGGATCGGGATCGAAATCTCCTCAACGTCGAAGACTCTGCCGCTCGGACCCCGCGCGATCGTCAGAGCTTCGGGGTCAGGCCGAGTTCGCCACAGGCCTCTGTTCCTACGCACTGGGAAGCGGCAGAGCCCCGCGGGAAAACGCCGCACCAGACGCGGGTCACCCGCCTCACTCATGCCAGCTCGTCCCATTCCAATCAGCTCACGGCAATGGCTTTGACGCTCCGGCCGTGCGGTAAGATCGCGGCGTTTTGAGGCCATTTCTGTTTCGCGCCTTCGCGGCCCTCTGTCTCGCCTCGTTTGTTGTTGCCTGCGGCGGCACCGACGACGTCGAGAAGATCGGCACGCGCGCCGTCGTCATCGGCATCGACGGCGCTGACTGGACGCTGATCGAGGAGATTGGCGCCGAGGGCGGCATGCCCAACCTGATGGCCCTGCGGGAGCGCGGGAGTTGGGGCCCTCTCGAGACCTTGAACGACATTCCCCTGTCACCGGTCATCTGGACCTCGATCGCGACCGGCAAGACGGCCGCCAAGCACGGCATCTCTTGGTTCATGGTCGACCGTCCAGACGGAACCCGCGTGCCGGTGCGGAGCCACAACCGCAAGGTGAAAGCCATCTGGAATATCTTGGCGGAGGCCAAGCGGCGCCCCAACATCGTCGGTTGGTGGGCGACCTATCCGGCCGAGGACGTCGGCAAGGGCGTGATCGTCTCGGACGGGCTCGGCTTCCATGGCTTCGGCTCGACGGCGCGCGGCGGCAGCGACAGCGCCAAGACCCACCCCCCGTCCCGCTTTGCCGACTTCGACGGACTCGTGCCGGCGCTGCAGCAGATCCCTTATTCCCTCGTATCGCGCTTCGTGCATCTCAGCGAGGACTTGTACCGGGCCGAGATGTTCGATCCCTCCCGCTTCCCTGAGCCGAACCCGTTCAACCCGATTCACCTCTTTCAGCAGTACGCGGCAACCGCGCAGGGCTATGCGGCGATCTCGGAGACTCTTCTCGACGAGAACGAGTTCGACCTCATGATGGTCTACTTCGAGCAAGTCGACAGCTTCTCGCACCTGTTCATGAAGTACGACCCACCAAAACTCGAATGGGTCGAAGAGGCGCCCTATGAGCGCTACAAAGACATCGTCCGCGAATGGTATCGGTATCAGGACGAGATCCTCGGCCGGCTGCTCGGGCACATCGACCTCGAAACGACGGCTGTCTTCGTCGTCTCAGACCACGGCTTCAAAAGCGGCGAGCGGCGAATCCGCAGCGAGGACACCGTGGACGTCAAGCGCG
>JAOTUP010000220.1 GCA_029863825.1 Acidobacteriota bacterium
GGCTGCGACGACGGCGTCGGCTGCACCGACGACTCCTGCAACGAGACGACCGACTCGTGCGACAACGTGGCCAACAACGCCAACTGCGCCGATGACGGTTTGTTCTGTAACGGCAGCGAATACTGTGATCCGGTAACCGACTGCTCGTCGGCCGGGAATTGTTTCGGCCAGTCGTGCGACGAGGTGAACGACGTGTGCGTGCCCCTGACTTGCGACAACGATGGCGTCTGCGAGACCGGCGAGGATTGCGACAGTTGTCCCGCCGACTGCATCGGTGGCTCAACGACGGGTGCGGTCTGCGGCAACGGTGTCTGCGAGGCGGGTGACGGCGAGGACTGCGCGAGCTGCCCCGCCGACTGCAACGGTCTCCAGAACCGCCAGCCCAGCAACCGCTTTTGCTGCGGCGACGGTGACGGCCAGAATCCGGTGAGTTGCGGCGACAGCCGCTGCAGCGCCGGCGGATTGACGTGCACCGATACTCCGCAACCGCAGATCGACTACTGCTGCGGCGACCTGACCTGCGAGGGTCCGGAGGACAGCTCGAGCTGCGAGATCGACTGCGGCCCTCTCCCGCCAACAGTCACGATGCACGTTGGCGATCTGGACGCGACCTCGGCGCCCGCGCCGCGAAACCGCTGGAGCGCCACGGTGACCGTCACCGTGCACGACGACGGCGAGCCTCACGCTTCGGTTGTCGGCGCGACGGTCACAGGCTCCTGGAGCGCCGGGGCGACCGGCTCCGGCTCGTGCACGACGACCGGCGCGGGCCAGTGCTCGATCGCGAAGGGCAACATCAGGGGGAACTCCCCGAGCGCGACCTTCAGCGTTACCGACGTGACGCTGGGGCCGGGCGACATCTATGACGTCGGGGCCAACCACGATCCGGACGTCGACAGCGACGGCACGTCAATCACGGTGCTGCAGCCGTAGGGACCGGAACTCTCACGAGCGAACCCGGGCCGGGGCCTTTTTCTTGAGGCTCCGGCCCGTCTTTTTTCACGTCTCGGGACCGGCACGCGATTCAAAGCGAGCGGAAGGCGCAAACCAGGCCTGCCTTCCGCATCTCTCCCGGCGACGCCGTCGAGCAAAGGAGTCCTCCGCACTCGGGTCGCGAGACCTCTTTCGAACGGCTGGTCTCGGGGAGTAGACTGGCCGTGGTTAAAAAGACTCTCGACCGAGTGCCCGAAGGAGGACGCCATGAGTCGAAATCGATGGAGTTGCTGGATGCTCATCCTGGCCGCGATCGTTGCCAGCCCGGCGGCGGCGCAACTGAGGTGGTTCGAATCGTACACGGGAGGGCTGGCCGATGAGAGCATCAAACAGGACCGGAATCTGACGGCGGCGCTGCTGATCTCCGAGAACATGGGCCCGTCGACCATCTGCGTGGATTTTTCAAACGATGCGCCGAAGGCCAACAAGGGAAAGATCATTGCCGAGATCACGATTTCCCCGGCTGACGAGGAAGAAGACCCCCTCGTCGCCGAGGTCAGCGGCAGGGTTCGGGACAACAACTTTTTCGACTGCGTGGAGATCGATTTTCTGATTCCGAACGACGTCATCTTCGTCGACGTCACGGCCAAGAAGTTCAAGAAGATGCAGGTAGATGGCTTCTTCTCGACCGGTCTTCTTGTAGCAGAAGACGCACTTCTGGACACGTCCGCGGCAACCCTCGAGGCGCGGTTGACCCGGCGTCAGCAGAAGAATCTGCGCCGCATGGCGGCGCGGAACCTGCCGGGTTTGGTTCGCATCGAGCGCTGAGACGACCGATCCCGGTAGTCAGCGAGGCGAGGACAAAAAGCGGTCGAGGACGAAAGCCCCTGCCGCCGCAGGCTCTACGACTCCAGAGGGGAGACCGAGCTGAACGGTGTTGACGACGAGCGTTCCGGATTCGAGGTCGGTCGCATCGGCCTTCTTTTTCTTCTTGCGAAAGAGACGCAACACGCCGTCTGTCGCGTCGGCTCCTGAAGCCCGTCGCCACTCGAGCCGCAGGGCGACAGGGCGCCCGCCAGGCACTTTCGTTGAACCGACCCACTGAAGATCAGCAGCGCGAGTCGAGGCATAGGCGTGGACTCGATAACGGTCGCCCGTCTGCGCCAGGGTCAGCGCGGCGACGGGTCTTTTCTTCTTGCCGACCAGTCGCAGGAACTCGACCTCACCGTCCCCGAGATCGACCCGGTTCGCGTCGAGCAACAGGCTGACGGTGAATGACTTCTCACGCTTGGGATGTCGGGATTCGAGGAAGGCCGGCGTGGGTCCGCCGGAGACGTCGATCGTGGCGGCGAAGCGAGACCCTTTGAGGCCCGGCTCGACGATCTCGACAGCCGAGCCGACGCGGCGCGACCAGGTCGAGAATGTTCCGGATTCGAAATCGTCCGCGAAGATGATTGGCGAGAGATCCGGCGAGAGGACGAACAGACCGCGATTGATGTCGCTGACGACGATCGTGCCGCTCGCAAAGTACGGGTAGACACTCCAGGCGCCGTCGAACTCGGGGGAATCGTCATCCGGGTAGGTGTCGAAAAACGCGATCTCCTCCAGCTCTCCTCGCGCCAGGTCGCCGAGCTCGAGGATTCTCAGGCCGGCGCGGTAGTTGGCCTCGAAGACAAAGTCGTCGTGCACGTAAAGGTTGTGGTCGATGGCTTCAGTGAGTGCCTCATAGCTGCCCGAGAGTCGGGGATTGTCGAGATCGCGCACGTCCCAGACGTTGGTTCGTGTCCCCGCGCCGAACAGCCGCTCGTCCAGTTCGTCGTTTTGCAGATAGTAGCGATGATCCTCTGTCAGCCAGCCTTGGTGCACGAAGCCGACCTCGGGATAGGTAACGCGAGCAACCATCGCAGGATCCGACTTGTCGGTGACGTCGACGATTGTCACCGTGTCCTCGTTGGCGGCAAAGCAGATCTCGCGATTCCGGTAGTCGTCGTCCGGTCCGTCGTAGGCCACGCATTGGGCGTCGTGCGTATCGCCGTCGGCATCGAAGCAGCCGACGAAGAGTGGTGACAGAGGTTGGCTGATGTCGATCATATGGAGCCCGCCGCTGCAGGTTTCTGTTCCCACCGCGTAGGCAAAGCCGGTTTCTTCGTTGATGGCGAGATTGTGCGCGTGCTCGAATCCGTCATAGACGAGATCAGCCGTGAACTCGGTGGAGGTGGTCACGCCGCGGAGTCGCGCGAGGGAAAACACCTGCATGCCGTGATCGCCGGCGGCGTCGGCAACGATGAATGCATGATCGTCATGGACCTTGATGTCGCGCCAGGGCGAGCTGCCTGCGGCGCTCGCCAGGTCGCCAAGGTAGTCGGGGTTCTCGGGTTCGGTGACATCGATGAACCCGACACCCGTTGATCGTCCCATCAAAGCGTATTCACGACCGGTCGCCGGGTCCGTCCAGCCCCAGATGTCGTTTCCTGAGCCGCCCCCGATCTCGGCAAGCGGCATCTGGGCCAGCAAGTGAATGTCCTGGCAAGCGAATCCGGCAGCCGTGCCGCCGGAGCACGCAGCGATCTCGGCGGCAAGCGGCGCGCCGGAGGCGACGAACAGCGCACTCATGACGGCGAGTCGATGCGTCAGTCTCGACATGGTCATCGATCACTACGGCGGCACGGGACTTCGGGTTTGCCGCGGCAGCTCAGCGGCAGTGACGCGAAGGATTCGTGCCGCGAGGGCGTCTCAGTCTAGCAAGGGCGGTAGCGGCGGTAGCGGGGCCCGTCCCGACAGACGACGCAATCCCGCAGCGATTGAACGGAAGGAGACGAAATGAGATTTGCACGGGAGTTCAAATGGGAGGTGCTGGCGATCGAGTCGAGCGGCAACCAGACAATCTCGGAAGCGGAATTCGAGACGGACGAAAAGGTCGGCAAAAGCATGTGCAGCCGAGGTTCTGGGCTCCGCCTGCCGGGGGAGCCCGCCTCGGGTTTTTCAACCACGAGCTCGAGCCGCCAGTGCCGGTCAGTCACTTTTCGCCGGCGTGAGGATTTCGTGAACTTCGCTGGGTAGTATCTTTCGTGACATGAGTGCCGATCGGCGAGTCCTGATCATCGAAGACGACGCGGACATTGCGCGCCTGGTTGACCTGCACTTGCGTGACGTCAACTGCAAGACGGTCGCAGCCGGCTCTGGTGAAGAGGGTCTGGAGCTGGCCGAAGCTCAGGCCTACGATCTCATCGTGCTCGACCTCATGCTGCCGGGACTCGATGGCCTCGAGGTCTGCAAGAGGCTGCGTGCCGGGCGCCACGGCAACGTGCCGATCCTCATGCTGACGGCCAAGTCGACCGAGCTCGATCGCGTGCTGGGGCTGGAAGTGGGAGCGGACGATTACTTGACCAAGCCGTTCAGCATCCTCGAGTTGGTGGCGCGCGTGAAGGCCTTGTTTCGCCGCGTGGAGCAGCTTCAAGACGATGCCGCAGCGGCACACGTTGAGCCGATTCGGCACCGCGGACTGGCGATCGATCACGCTGCTCGCGTGGTTACGGTGGGCGGCACAGAAGTGCGCTTGACGGCAAAGGAGTTCGATCTGCTGTACCACTTCGCGTCGCATCCGGGGCTCGTATTCACTCGCGGTCAGCTTCTGGATCGGGTATGGGGGTACGCCCATGAAGGGTATGAGCACACGGTCAACTCACATATCAATCGGCTGCGCGGGAAGATCGAGGCCGATCCAGCCCACCCCGAGTTCATCGAGACCGTCTGGGGCGTGGGCTACCGATTCCCGAAACGAAGCGAGAGGTAGCATCGCGCCGTGACGCTCTTCAGAACTCTCTATGCGCGCCTTGGGGCGAGCCTGATGTTGATTCTCTTGGTGCTCGCAGGGCTTTTTCTGTTCATCGATCTAGTCTCGAGCCGCCGACTGTTACAGGAGA
>JAOTUP010000221.1 GCA_029863825.1 Acidobacteriota bacterium
TGTCATTCGCTCGTCACGGCGACGCCGCGACGGACACGCGTTTGTCGGCTTGATGTTCGCGGCATTGGTTGTACAGTCCGGCATCGCCGGGGCCGCCGACCCCTTCTACGAAGATCAATTGCGACGTGGTCAGCTGAGATTCCAAGCCGGAGACTACGAAGTTGCTGCCCGCTCCTTGCGCATCGCGTCGTTTGGCCTGTTGGAGGAGCCACCTCGTCTCGCCGAGGCACTCACCTATCTCGCGCTCGCCCAGGCGGAGTCTGGACATGGCGACGCCTTTGCCGAGACCTTCGAAAGGCTGAACGACGTGGAGGAGCGGTTTGCCGTCTACGACCGCCTCCAGGATGCAGCCGCAAAAGCGGCTTTCGAGGCATTCCTGATCAAGTTGATTCCCGCCTCGCGCCTCCGCTCAACGCCGGCTTTTTCGGCACTCACGACGAAGCTCCCAGCGTCCCAGGAAGAGTCGCAGAGCCCCGCGGCTCGGCGCCGCGACCTGCGCCGCCGACTCGAAGCGGCGCCCGAGGACAGTGCGCTTCTTCTTGCTGCAGCACGCTTCGAGCTCGGGGAGGGTCGCGAGCGTCGGGCCGCCGACTACCTGGCACGAGCCATCAGCGCTGAACCGACGAGTATCGAAGCCCACTGCATGAATATCGGCCTCGCGATGGCGCTCGACCGATGCGATGCGGCGCTGCAATCCTTATCCCTGTGTCCAGGCGCGACGCAAGCGGCGCCGAGCGACGAGTTCCTCACATCCTGCCTGGTGGATCGGAAGCGCTGGGCCGAGGCCAACTCTCTGCTCGTCGATCTGTCGGAAAACCGGCGCTCGGACCCGAAGATCGCCACCCTCGCCGCACTCGTCGCGGAGCAGATGCCAGCGACCTCCGGGGACCCGGCCGAAGGACGGAGCGAGCAAACTGCTCCCACGACCACGCCGGCGAATCTCGACGGCGACCGCCGCCGACTCGGTCGCATCCGCGACCTCCTGGACAGCGCGACTCGACCCGAAGATCTCGACGAGCCTATGCGTCTGGCAACTGACTTCGCGGCCGACCGTCCTGAGTCGGCGGAAGCGCAGTACCTGGCGGCGGAGGTCGCGTACAGAGGCGCCGATTGGGAGGAAGCGGTCACGTTTTTCCGCCGGGCTGGCGAGCCGCCAACGGATCGTCCGCTACTGCAGTTCTATTACGCCGTTTCTCTTTTCGAATCCGGCGACGTAGATTCTGCGGCCGATGTGCTGAAAGAGGCGCTCCCATCGCTCGCCAGAACGCCGTTCGTCGAATCGTACGCCCGGCGCATTCTCAACGACAGCGAGAACGAGTGACGCGCGAAGTTGACTTAGGCCGTGCCAAGAGCTTACTCTGAAGTTCTTAAACATCTTCCCTGAGAGGTCGGATCTGATGTATCGAACAACCGCTATCTGCACAGTCTGGTTGGCTCTCTTGTCGGCACCGGCCTGGAGCCAAGAGCTGACGACGGACGGAGTGAGCTGCCTCCCGAACGAAGCGAACGCGGCCATCACCGCGGCCATCGCTCCGGAAATCAGCGGCAGTGATGAAATGCGTCTCTACTTCCGGCGCCTGAATCCAACCGGCGCCTTCTACTGGGTCGAGATGAATCCAACCGGCGCCGGCTCGTACTGGACCGTCTTTCCAAGGCCCGAGACTCGCGAGCAGCGCGAGCTCACCGACGAGTGGTGGGAGATCCTGCAATCTCGTGACTGGATGAAGGGGCACGACCGCCAGTGGCTGTCGGACTATTTCGAGACACAGGTTCACGAATTGGCCGAGTACTATGTGTCCACCGTTGACGTGAACGGCCGAGAATTGGCCCGCACGCCGACACTTCTCGTCGAGGTCAAGGACCGGGACGAGTGCCGGCTTGGACTCGATCCTTTCCAGGTCGGGCAAACCCGCAACCTCACGGTAGGTGAGATGACGCAAGCGCAGCATGGCCACGAAGTCTTCCACTGGCTGTGCGACGGAATCGTCAGCCGGGTCAGCTTCGAGGGTATCCTGCGCGAAGACGAGTTTTGTCGCGCCTGTGTCGTTGCCGGATGGCTGCCGGTCGTACCGGCGGGAGCGGCGCTTATCGCCGGGACGACTATCGAGAAGCGCGAGCCCAGGCGGGCATCCGAGGTCCAGCCGGGCAACTGACTCGAATCGACCCGAGCGTACCGGGCTGTCGGTTATTCAACCGGCAGCCTTGTTGGTTTCGTAACTGCCGATCGCACGCGACACGGCGCCCCACGGTCCATATCCTGCCCCGAAACAGGCTCGACAGAGAGGATCGGCCCGCCGGTTCAGTTTGCAGCTAGACTCCAGACGTTGCGATGAACATCCAGGACGAACTTTCCGCGAAGATCGAGTCGCGAGCCGCACACGTGGGCGTCATCGGGCTAGGCTACGTCGGCTTGCCGCTGACCCTCGCCTTCGCCGAGTGTGGATTCCCGGTCCTCGGCTTCGACACCGACGAGATCAAGATCACAGCCCTCAATCGCGGCGAAAGCTACATCCGCCACGTCGATGCCGAGCGCATCCGGACCCAGATCGCGGCGGGTCTGCTCGAGGCAACAAACGACTTCGCCTGTCTGTCGGAGGTCGATGCAGTTCTCATTTGCGTACCAACACCCCTCACCGAAATCCGGGAACCGGATCTACGCTACGTCATTCGAAGCGCTCGGGCCATTTGCGAGGCTCTCCGTCCAGGACAGCTCATCGTCCTGGAGTCCACGACCTATCCCGGAACCACCGAGGAGGTCGTTCGCCCCTTGCTCGAGGCCGGCGGCCTCGCCTGCGGAAAGGAGTTCTTTCTCGCCTACTCGCCTGAGCGGGAAGACCCCGGCAACCCGAAGTTCGACACCCGAGCCATTCCCAAAGTCGTGGGCGGCTGCGACCGTCCGTCGCTCGAACTCGCCCTGCAGCTCTACCGCCAGGTCATCGCGGAAACGGTGCCCGTCTCACTTCCCAGAGTCGCCGAAGCCTGCAAGCTGACGGAAAACATCTTCCGCGCCGTCAATATTGCCCTCGTCAACGAGCTCAAAGTCGTCTTCGATGCCATGCAGATCGATGTCTGGGAAGTCCTGGACGCGGCCGCCACCAAGCCGTTCGGCTTCATGCGTTTCGACCCCGGACCGGGCTGGGGTGGACATTGCATCCCGATCGATCCTTTCTATCTGTCCTGGAAGGCTCGCGAGAACGGCGTGCAGGCCCGGTTCATAGAGCTCGCCGGGAGAGTCAATGTGCTCATGCCGCAGTGGGTGGTGGGCAAGCTCGAGGCGGCGTTGGCGGAACGGTCACAGATCTTGAAAGACAGCAAGATCCTTCTCCTCGGTCTGGCCTACAAGCGCGATGTCGCCGATCCGCGCGAGAGTCCGGCGTTCGAACTCATCTCACTGCTCCGGGACAAAGGCGCCGAGGTCTCCTACCACGACCCGCTGATCGACAAGGCACCGGCGATGCGCTCATGGAAGAACCTCGAACCCTTGACATCAACTTCTCTCGACGCAGAGACGATCCGGGCGCACAGCGCCGTCGTCGTGGTCACCGATCATTCGCAGGTCGATTATGATCTCGTGCGACGCCATGCGTCGCTGATCGTCGACACTCGGGGTGTCTACCGACATCTGGACGACACAGGCGCGATCGTCAACGCCTGATCGGACCCTCGGCGTGCCATGAGTAGAGTGCTGATCTCAACCTCCTCCTTTGGCGTCGTCTCTCGCGAGCCACTCGAGCGCCTGAACGAAAAAGCAGTCGAATATCGGCTGAATCCCCATGGCCGTCGCCTGGACAAGAGCGAAACCATCCATCTACTTCATGGTTGCGACGGCCTTATCGCCGGAACCGAAGTACTCGACAGGGATGTGCTGACCGGCGCAGACGCCCTGCGGATTATCTCCCGCTGCGGCACTGGCCTGGAGAACATCGATCTCGGTGCTGCCGACGAACTCGGTATCGCCATCCGCCACACGCCCGACGCCCTTGCGGACGCGGTAGCCGAGCTGACCCTTGCCGGGCTTCTCGCCGTCCTTCGATCCATCGCCACCGCCGATCGCGACCTGCGCGCCGGCACCTGGCGCAAGCCAATGGGTCGGCTGCTCAAGGGGAAGACGGTGGGACTCGTGGGTCTGGGACGAGTCGGCAAGGTGCTCGTGCAATTGCTCGCCCCTTTCGGCGGCCGGCTTCTGGCGACCGACCCTGCACCTGACCTCGAGTTCATCGCCGTTCACGGCATCGGCATGCACGATCTCGATTTTCTCCTTGAACACTCCGACATCGTCTCGCTCCATTTGCCTCTCACCAGCGGGACTCGCCATCTCCTCGACGACCGCCGGCTGGCATCAATGCGATCGGGAGCGATCCTGATAAATTGCTCTCGCGGAGGATTGGTCGATGAACAGGCGCTCTACCGGCGGCTTGAAGACGGCAGAATCGGCGGGGCTTACCTCGACACATTCGAGGAAGAGCCATACAGCGGGCCGTTGCGTGAGCTTCCAAACGTGGTCCTGACGCCGCACATCGGTTCCTACGCAAGCGAAAGTCGCGCCAGAATGGAGCTCGAGGCTGTCAGCAATCTCCTGCAGTTCTTCGACGGGCGAACCACGACATGAGCACGACCCTCATCACCGGCGGCTCCGGCTTTCTCGGCAGTTTCATCGCCGATGAGCTGAGCCAACGAGGCCATGCGGTGCGGCTGTTCGATCGCACGGCGTCGCCGTATCGCCGCAATGATCAGGAAATGTTCGTTGGCGATATCGACGATCGGGAGGCGTTGATGCGGGCCGCCGCCGGTTGCGACGTCGTCTATCACCTGGCAGCGATGGCCGACCTGGAGGAGGCCCAC
>JAOTUP010000222.1 GCA_029863825.1 Acidobacteriota bacterium
CATCGCCGGCAACGAGATGGACGACGCGGTCATTCAGTACCTGAAGCGGAAGTACAACCTGCTGATTGGGGAACGAACTGCTGAGCAGATCAAGATCGACCTGGGCTCAGCATACCCGTTGAAAGAAGAGATTCGACTCGAGATCAAGGGACGCGATCTGGTCGAAGGTGTGCCGAAGACCCTGCCGGTGATGGACGAAGAGATCAGGGAGGCGCTCGCCGAGCCGGTTTCGACCATCGTCGAGGCGGTTCGGATGGCGCTGGAGAGAACGCCGCCGGAACTGTCCGCAGACATCATGGATAAGGGCATCGTTCTGTCCGGCGGCGGCTCGATGCTGCGGGGACTCGACCAGCGACTGCGCAATGAGACCGGGCTCCCGGTTGTTTTGGCGGAGGACCCCCTGTCTTCCGTCGTGCTGGGCACCGGCAGAGTGCTCGAGGACATCGACCTGCTGCGAAAGGTATCGATCCGCTGAGTGAGCTATCCATCATCCAGTATCGCCGACCTCGGCGGATGTCGGGCTGACGGGTGACCGAGCGCCAAAGCCGTTGGCTCTTGGTGCTCGTTCTGGCGGCACAGCTGGTTCTTCTGAGCTCGCAAGTTCCGGGCTCCGGCCGCGAGCAAAGTCTCCTCGAGACATGGAGCCTGCGCCTGGTGTCGCCGTTTGCGCGTCTGGTCGAAGCTGCGAGTCGCGGACTCGCTGAGGTGGGTGATGGTCTGCGGACGCGCGCCCAGCTCGAGCAAGCCAACGAGCTGCTGCGCCAGCGGCTGGAGCAACTGGAGGAGGAGCGCATCCACTTTTTTGGCCTCGAGGGACGACTCGAGCGGTTGAACGAGGCGGTCCTTTACGAGCCGCCCACGAGCGGTCCCGTGCGGGTCGCCGACGTCGTCCATGTTGACTACGGTGTCTGGTTCCAGACCCTGATTCTCTACGTCGGCACAAGCGGCGCACGAATCCAGCAGCCGGTGGCGACCAGTGACGGGCTTCTCGGGCGGGTCGTCGTCGTGGCTGGACCGTTCGCCAAGGTCCAGCTGGTGACCGATCGGGCGGCGAGCGTCGGCGCAATGATCGAGCGCACACGCCGCCAGGGCGTCGCTCGAGGCGGCCCGGACGGGACACTCGAGATGGACTTCGTGCCCTTGCAAGCCGACGTCGAGGTCGGTGACCGCGTGGTGTCAGCGGGCATTGACGGTGTCTATCCGCGCGGCATACCTGTCGGCCGTGTCGTGTCAGTAGAACCCGGTAACGAGCTGTTTCACCGCATCCGCATGACGCCGGCAGTGGACCTGGGACGACTCGACCAGGTGTTTCTCCTCGAGTACGAGACTCCACCGGAGTCGATCGTGGGGTTATCGGATGCGCAGCCTTAGATTCGGCGCCGGCCTGCTGGTGGCGATCGTTTTACACGTCGTCGCCGTGCGAATTCTGGGTGAGTTATCGCCGGCGGTCGATTTCTTTCTTGTTGTCGTCCTGTTCAACGCGGTCGACGGGAATCTCGTTGCCGGCCTCCTCGGCGGTGTCGCCGCCGGGCTCACCGCGGACGCACTGACCGGGGGACTCTTTGGCCTTCACGGATTCGCCGACACGGTCATCGGTTACTCATCGGCTCTCGCATCGCGCCGCATCGTCATACAGAAAGCCGTCGGCGTGATGCTACTTTTCTCCCTGGCGGCGGCAGTTCAGCAGGCCCTCATCGTCGGCTTGCGCCTGGTTCTGCTGCCGGAGGCGGCACTGCCGACGGTGCCCGGTATCGCCGCCAGGATCGCCGTGGTGGGACTTCTCGGGTATGTTGGCTTCTCCGGGCGGGGGTATTTCACCCGCGGCCTCGAGAGGTGGCGGAGCAGTCGAAGAGCACGGCTTAGATAATGATGGAAGTCAGGGAACAGCGCGACGAACTGCTTCGGCGTCTGCCGGTGCTGCGAGTCGCCATCGTCACCGCACTTGTTGCCATCGGGTCGTGCTACTGGTTCGTTCAGGTTGTGCGCGGGACCTATTACCGCGAGATGGCGGAGAACAATCGATTACGCAAGGCGGCTATCAAAGCGCCGCGAGGTTTGATCCACGACCGCGAGGGTAGACTGCTCGTCGACAATGTTCCCAGCTACGGGCTCTTCCTGGATCGCAGCCGGACGAGTGATCTTGGCCGCAGTGTCGGCTTTGCGGCAGGCATTCTCCAGAGGGATCGCGAAGAACTGCTCGAAACGCTGGACAGATACCGCTCGGCGTCCTGGTTCACTCCGGTGCTGTTGGCCGAGAATCTGTCGTTGTCGGAGGTTGCGAAGTTCTCGGTTCGCGCGCTCGAGAGCCCGGAGTTCGAGATTCAGGTCGATCATCTGCGGCTGTACCGCCAAGGTGCCTTGACAGCTCACGTGCTGGGCTATCTGGGCGAAGTTACCGACAACGACGTTCGCGACTCGAGCGGCCGTTTGCAGGTCGGCGACCTCGTCGGAAGGCGCGGCGTCGAAAAGAGCTTTGACGAGACGCTTCGCGGCATCGATGGTGAGCGCGTCGTCGTCGTCGACAGCCGCGGGCGACCGCGCGAGGAACACGGTCGTCAGACGGCGGACGCCGGACACGATCGCAGACTGACGCTGGATCTCGAGATGCAGCAGATCGCGGCACGGTACTTTCAAGATCGCGTGGGCGCGGCGATAGCCCTCGATCCTCGCAACGGCGAGATCCTCGTACTTGTCTCCTCCCCATCCTATGACCCGAATCTGTTCGCTCGACGACTTGCCCAAGCCGAGTGGCGTCGAATAGTAGAAGCGCCGCACAATCCTCTGCAGAACCGGGTTGTGCAAAGCCATTACTCTCCTGGCTCGATCTTCAAGATCGTGCTTGCGGTGGCCGGTCTGACTGAAAAGGAGATCTCGCCTGATGACACGGTGTACTGCAACGGCTCGACGCGAATCTACAACCGCAGGTTCCGCTGCTGGCAGAGCCGTGGGCATGGGCGAGTCAATCTGCGGGAGGCAATCAGACGGTCGTGTGACATTTACTTCTATTACCTGGGTCAGAAGCTCGGGATCGAGAGAATCGCTCAATACTCGCGGCTCTTCGGCCTCGGGGCTCGGACCGGCATCGACTTCGAGGGCGAGCGAAGCGGTCTGGTGCCCGACCGTCAGTGGAGTGAACGGGTCCGCAAGGGCCCGTGGTACCCGGGTGAGACGATCTCGGTGGCGATCGGCCAGGGACCGCTCTTGGTGACGCCGCTTCAAGTGGCGTCTCTCATGGCGACAGTCGCCAATGGCGGGCATCGCGTCCAGCCGCATCTGGCGTTGGGGAATGAGAAGCCGCCGCCGCCGGTCCCGGGTATCGATCCGCACGCTCTGGACATCGTGCGCGAAGCGCTGTGGGCGGTTGTCAACGACAAGGGGACGGGAGCCGCGGCGCGAGTGGAGGGATTCCCGGTTGCCGGCAAGACCGGCACCGTGCAGGTGATCGAGCAAAAGACGTGGATCGACAGCAAAGACCTCCCCTTCGAGCAACGGGACCACGCATGGTTTGCATCCTATGGACCGACTGACACGCCTGAACTGGTCGTCGTTGTATTCGTTGAACATGGCGGCAAGGGCTCTGAGGAAGCGGCACCGCTGGCAAGGCAGTTGTATGAAAGGTACTACCGGACGCGTTTCGACGCTCGCAGTGCTTCCTGAGGAAGGCCTGCGACTCCGCCAACTGGCCAACGTCCGCTGGGGACTGTTGGTAGCGGCGTTCTTGCTCGCATCCATCGGCCTGGCGACTATCCACAGTGCCAGCTCGGAACTGCCGGTCGACTATCTCCCTCGCCAGCTGGTGCGCATCGCCCTCGGGCTTTTGGCGTTCGTCGTGGTCTTCACTCTTGACTACCAAGTCCTGATGAAGTTCTCGGTTCCGATCTATGCCGTTTCGCTGTCCATGCTTCTCCTGGTGCTGTTCGTCGGCAGCGAAGCCGGTGGCGCTCGGAGCTGGCTAAAGGTAGGCGCCACGCAGTTGCAGCCATCCGATCTCGCCAAGGTGGCGACCGCATTGCTCGTCGCGCGCTACCTGGCGACGGCGAACAGAAGATACTTGACGGTGAGGCAAATCCTGACCGCCGCCTGTATCGTCGCGGTGCCGGCGGCGCTGGTCGCGATGGAGCGCGATCTGGGCGGTGCCGCGATGTTTCTGCCGATGCTGGCAGGCATGGTGCTCCTGGCCGGAGTGCGGTGGCGAGTTCTGGTTGCGTTGATCGTGGCGGCAGCGATCGTGTCGGCCGGGCTCTGGAGTTTTGCCATGCTCGATTACCAGCGTGAGCGCGTCAAGACGTTCCTCTCTCCGGGAAGCGACCCCCTTGATGCCGGTTATCAGCTGCAACAGAGCAAGATTGCGGTCGGCTCCGGCCAGCTCACCGGCCGCGGATATATGCAGGGGACACAGAGCCAGCTTCGATTCCTGCCGGCTCGACACACCGATTTTGTCTTTGCCGTCCTGGCGGAGGAGTGGGGGTTCGTCGGTGTCGCGACGGTCATGGTCCTGTTCACCGTCTATCTGCTCAACGGCATCACCGTCGCCATGCGCGCGCGCGATCGCGCCGCTATTCTTCTCGTCGTCGGCCTGCTCTCACTGCTCGGCTTCCATGTTGTCTACAACACCGCGATGGTCGTGGGCCTGGTGCCGATCACCGGCATCCCCCTGCCCTTTCTTTCATACGGCGGATCATTTATCCTCGCCAACTTCATCGCCACAGGGCTTATCCTGGGCGCGGACTATCGAAGATATGTCAATCGATAATGGGACTGTGCCGGCACTTGGTTCGGTAACCAAAAGGTTGCTTGTCGAGAGCGATCCGCATCAGACTCGCGTTGCGGTTCTGGAG
>JAOTUP010000224.1 GCA_029863825.1 Acidobacteriota bacterium
CTCTGCAGCACCCCGAGGAGGTGATGCGCAAGGTTCTGCTCATGGCCGACAAGGGGCTGCCGTTCGTCTACGCTCCCGGTCCGATCGACGGCGCGTCGGCACCGATGACCTCGGCCGGCGGCGTCGCCATGGCCAATGCCGAGGTGCTGAGCGGGTTGGCCATCGCCCAGCTACGGCGTGCCGGCACTCCGGTGCTCTACGGCTCCGGCTCGGGACCGCTCGACATGAAGACCAGTGTCGCCACTTACTTCAGCCCCGAGTTCATACGGCACTGCCTGGTCATGGCCGAGCTCGGTCACTACTACTACGGACTCCCGACCTGGGGCTTTTCCGGTTGCTCCGACTCGAAACTGCCGGACGTGCAAGCCGGTGTCGAGAGCGCTATCTGGATTTTGGCGACCGCGCTGAGTGGTGCGAATCTGGTGCACGATATCGGCTACATCGAGTCCGGATTGACCTGCTCGCTGGAGATGATGGTCATCGGCGACGAGATCATCGAATGCGTGCGCCGACTCCTCGCCCCGTTCGACCTTTCTCCCGAAGCGCTGGCGCTCGACACCATCGACGACGTCGGACCCGGCGGTGACTTTCTGAGCACCCCCCACACCCGACGGCATTTCCGCGAGTGTTGGTACCCGCGCGTTTTCGACCGTCGAACGCACGAGACCTGGCACGCGGCTGGCGGTCTCAGCGCTACCGAGGCAGCGCGAGACACGGCCCGTGAGCTGCTCGCGAGCCACACACCGGAGCCCCTCGACGCCAGCCTGCTGCAGACTCTGCGCGCCATCGTCGACGCCGCCGACAGTCGAACGCCAGCCTGATCCTGCATGCTCGACATCACCGTTCTCGTCCTGTTCCTCACGGCCCTTGTGATTCTCGGCCGGTGGGCGGCGACGCGAGTCCACAGCGCCTTCGAGTACCACCTCGCCGGTCGCCGCCTGGGTCGTCTGCAGGTCGCTTTCAGCCTCGCCGCGACGGAGTTCAACGGCTCGGGCCTGGTCGGCGGAGCCGGCCTCGCCTACTCGATAGGCATTGCCGGTGTGTTCTGGAACTTCTCGGCCGTGCCAGCGTGGATCGTCCTCGGTTTCACAATTGCCCTGGCGCTGCGCAAGTTGGCTCTCTACACGGTGCCCGAGTTTCTCGGCCGGCGCTACGACCTTCGCGCCCGCCGTCTGGCTTCGCTCAGCCAGCTTGCCTCGGGCATCATCTTTCTGGCCGTCCAGATTCTGGTCTCGACTCTGGTGCTGTCGACGCTGCTCGGCGCGCCGCGGCTGGCCACCGCTCTGGTCGTAACCAGTGTCTTTGTCGCCTATACCTTCGCCGGTGGCCTGCTCGCGGTGGTGTGGACCGATATCGCGTGCTATTTCGTGCTCATGGCCGCTGTCGTCACCAGTTTCCCTCTGGCTCTGCACTACGCTGGAGGCATCGACGGCCTGCGCCAGGCGCTGCCGCCCACCCACTTCGACCTCGGGCAACTCGGCATCATGGAGCCGCTCGCCTGGGTGGCACTCTGCTTCTACTCGTACGGCACCGACCAGGCGTACATGCAGCGCATCTTCGCCGCCAAAGACGTTGGCACGGCGCGCTTCGCCTATGTCTACACCGGGCTCAACTATCTCCTCTTCGGTGGCGCCGTCGCCCTGCTCGGCGTCTCGGCTGCCGCCCTGCTACCCGGTCTCGAGCACCACGACGAAGCGCTGCCGGCACTGATCAAGCAGATCTTCCCGCCCGGTGTGCGCAGTCTCTTTCTCACCGGCATCCTGGCAGCCACGATGTCGACCGCCTCCTCGTTCCTCGCCGCAGGATCCTCGCTCTTCGCCAAGGACTTCTACGAGCCGCTGTTCCGTCGAGGCTGCTCGGAGCGTCATCTGCTCTTGGCGTCGCGCCTTTCCACCGTCGGCATCGCGATCGCGGCGCTGGCCATCGCGCTCACCGCGCCGCGTGTCGTCGACGCGGTCGTGCTGTCGGTACTCGTTTCCCATGCCGCGGTCTTCGTGCCCATCGTCGCCGGGCTCTACTGGTCCGGTGCCGCCAAGAGTTCCGGCTTCTGGGCCATCCTGGTGGGCGCCGCCGGCGGCCTCGTGTCGCATTTCTTTCTCTACCGCACCGTTCCGCTGGTGGGAGCGGTCCACCCATTGTTCTTTGGACCCGCAGCGTCGCTCGTCGCTCTCCTGGTGGTCAGCGCCATCGGTCGGCGAGACGGCAGCTGAAGCGACTCGACAATCCCGTGCGCGAAAGACATACTCGAATCTGCTGGTGCCTGCTCTCGACTCGCGCGCCATGAACGACTTCAGAGAACACTCGCCGCTTCGCTCCCTGCCGCATTCACTGCGCCTCGAGATACTGGCGCCGGCGACCGTCGAGAAAGTTCATGACGAAACGCTGGCAGTCCTCGAAACGGTCGGTGTCACGATCGCTTCGTCGGACCTCTGCGATCGCCTGGCTGCCGCCGGCGGCGACGTCGATCGCGCGCGCCACCGGGTTCGGTTCCCGGCCGCACTCGTCGAGCAAGCGCTCGCCCGAGCGCCCGACTCGTTCACCCTCGCCGCGCGCCGTCCGGAAGCTGATTTGCTCCTCGACGGTACGGCAGGATTCCTCTCCGTCGACGGCTGTGCGGCCGAGATTCTCGATCTCGAGACCGGCAGACGACGGGCTTCGACCAAAGCGGATCTCGCTATGGCGTCGCGACTTGCAGATGCCTTGCCCGAGATCTCACTCCTCTGGCAGCCCGTGTCGGCGCGAGACGTCCCGCGCAGCGCGCAGTCGCTCCACGAGCTTCATGCTCAAGTCGCAAATTCGACAAAGCACATCCAGATGATGACTGCCGTCAACCCGCGGGCCGCCCGCGGTGTGGTGGAGATCGCTCGCGTCGTCGCAGGTGGCGGTGACGAGTTGCGAAAGCGGCCCATCCTCTCCGCCTTCCAGTGCAGCTTGAGTCCCCTGACCTATGAAGAAGGCGCACTCGACGCGGCCGTCGTTTTTGCCGAAGCCGGAGTCCCCTGCGGCTTCGTCGTGATGCCCATCAGCTGCGCAACTGCTCCGGCGACAGTGGCCGGAGGACTGGTGCAGTCGAATGCTGAGATTCTCTCCGGCATCGTTGCGCTGCAGCTTCTGGTGCCCGGCGCCGCTACCTTCTACGGCGCCTGTACGACGGTCATGGACCTGCGCTCGGGAGCCGCGGCCTGCGGTGGTCCCGAAGACCTCCTCTTTCAGATGGCAGCGGCGCAGATGGCCCGCCACTATCGGTTGCCCTCGAGTGTCGGCACGTTCGCCACCGGTGCCAAGAGTCCCTCCTGGCAAGGTGGTCTCGAGAACGGCCTCTCCGGCCTCGCCAGCTGTCTGGCGGGTGCCGACCTGCTGTGCGGTGCGGGGCTCGTGTACAGTGCCCAAGTCTTCTCCCTCGAGGAGATGGTCCTCGACTGCGAGGTGTTCGGCCTTCTGCGTCACCTGGTCGGACTGCCTGCACAGGTGGCAGCCGAGCCCTCCTCGCTGCCCATTCTCGAAGAGGTCGGGCCGGGCGGCCATTATCTGGATCGCAAGCACACCCTCCAGAACATGCGCCGCCAGTGGATGCCGCGCTTCTTCGACCGCACGAGCTGGGAAGGAGATGAGGCGCCGGCCGGTGACCACGCTCGCCGGGCCGCTGCCGCCAGGGCTCGCGAGCTGCTCTCGGCGCACGAGCCGGAACCGCTGGACGAAAGTGTCGAGCGAGAGATTCTCGCCATCCTCGAGACCTACGGGAAGCACGAAGGAGAAGCCGCCGATGGATGACACGCTGCAGACGTTGAGAGAAGCGATCCTCGCCATGGATGAGGAGGGAGCGCTCGCCGCCACACAGAAGCTCCTGGCGGGTGGCGCCGACCCGCAGGTCATCCTCCAGACCGGGCTGACCGAGGCCATGCTGGAGCTCGGCCGGCGCTGGAACTGCGGCGATGCCTTTCTGCCCGAGATCGTGGCGGCGGCCGACATTTTCGGCAAGTGCAGTGCCGCCGTCGAGCCGGCTCTCGCTACCACAAGCAGCAGCGACGTACAGCACCATCTGGTGCTGGCGACCGTCAAGGGCGATCTGCACGACCTGGGGAAGAACATCGTCGCCGCCCTGGTCAAGACGGTGGGCATCAAGGTGCACGATCTGGGCAAGAACGTTCCTGCCGAGCGCATCGTCGAAGCCGTGCGCGACATCAAGCCGAAGCTCGTCGGCTTGAGCTCGCTGCTGACCACGACGATGCCTGAGCAAAAGAGGACGATCGACGAACTGCACGCAGCAGGTCTGCGCTCGGAGGTCAAGATCCTCGTCGGCGGCGCCCCGGTGACGCAGGCGTGGGCCGACGAGATCGGCGCCGACGGCTATGCCCCGAACGCCGCCGAGGCGGTCAATGTCGCTCTTGCACTGATCGCCAAGTAGGAAGGAGGCAATCGTGAGGACGATCCTCAGATCGCGCTCCGCAGAGGTCGTCATCGGCCCCGACCAGCCGTTCGTCCTGATCGGTGAGCGGATCAACCCGACCGGGCGGAAGACTCTGGCCGACGAGATCCTCGCCGGAAACCTCGACAGAGTACGTCGCGACGCCGCCGCTCAGGTCGAAGCCGGTGCTGCCATGCTCGACGTCAATGCGGGCATTGGCGGTGCCGACGAGTCGCACCTGCTGCCCATGCTGGTGCGCGAGATCCAGAACTTCGTGGACATACCGCTCTCGATCGACTCGTCGGTCAGCGCCGCACTCACGGCCACTTTGCCGGTCTGCGAGGGCAAGCCGCTCGTCAACTCCGTCACCGGCGAAGAAGAGCGTCTCGAGGCCATTCTGCCCC
>JAOTUP010000223.1 GCA_029863825.1 Acidobacteriota bacterium
CCAGCACGCCCCCTCTCCGGCCTCCCACCGGCGTCCCTCCATCTGGCACGAATCGATCTCGTCCCCGGGCCAGCGAACCACCGTTCCGGGTGCCGTTTCCGCGCGCGGCAGCTCTGCGCCACCGGCGGCGGCGCTGCAGAGAGCGACGAGGACAACCAAGGGAGCCCACGACTCGCTCACTTCGACTCCTGCAGATCGTGAGCACGAAGAGGAAGATGACCGCCCTCGTCCAGGCCCAAGGAGCGCACGATCCATCCCAATCGCTCGGTGATCTCGAGCCAGCGAGAGACAAGTCGGCTCGAGGGGTCGGCGGCGCCGGCCGCCGGCAGGCGATCAAGGAGCAGCTCGAACGTCGACCGGGGTCGAGGAAAGATCTTCAGCTTGAGCGTCTCCTCGTCGTCCAGACCCAGCGCCTGACGGATCTCGGCGAGCGCCGTCGGATAGCCGCCCAGGACGTCCACCAGGCCAAGTTCCAAGGCCTTTTCACCTGTCCATACCCGTCCGCGAGCGACCCGTTCGGCTTCCTCCCGTGACAGTCCCCGACCGGTAGCCACCTTGTCGACGAAGTCGCCATAGATGCGATCCAGAGAGTCCTGAACTCGGTCCCATCCCCGGTCGCCAAACTCCTCGATCGAGCTCCACATGCGGGCGTTGGCACTAGTCTCGACCGAGTCCCAGGAGACTCCCAGCTTGTCCCACAGACCGCGCGTCACGATCTTGCCGCCATAGACACCGATCGAACCGGTGATCGTTCCCGGCTGCGCGACGATCCGATCGGCGGACATGGCGACAAAATAGCCGCCCGATGCGGCAAGGTTTCCCATCGATACGACCACCGGCTTGCCGGCGTCTCGCGCTCTGATGGTCTCTCTCCAGATCGTGTCGGAAGCGATGTACGACCCCCCCGGGCTGTCGACTCTGAACAGGATCGCCCGCACCTTCGGATCCTCGATCGCGTCCCTAAACGCGCCAGCGACGGTCTCAGAGCCCATCAGGGGACCAGAAAACGGATCGTAGTGGCTTTCGCCTCTCACCACCCCGCCGACGCCGTAGATAAGCGCCACGGTCGGACTTCGCTCGAGACTGCCCCAGCCTCGCCTGGCGTACTCCCGGAGCTCGACCAAGGCCACGTCCTCTCCGAACTCCTCTTCGAGAGCCGTATACACCTCGTCGCGGTAGGCAACTCGATCCACGAGACCGGCATCGAGCGCCTCGGCACCGAAATACGGTCCTTGATCGAAGATCGTGCGAACTCGCTCCGGATCCAGCGATCTCCCTTCGGCGATGCCCCGCACGAGCTGTTCGAACTGGGAGTCTACAAGCGCCTGCATGGCTTCCTCGTGCGGTTCGGTGAAACCGGTCCGAGTGTAGGTGTTGATGGCATTCTTGTATTCGTGCCGCCCATCCATCTGTGCGTCGAGGCCGAGCTTGTCCAGCGCGTCAGCAACAAACGGAATCTCGTAGCGCAAGCCGGACAGGCCGACGTCCCCCGAAGGTTGCAGATGGATCTCCTCGAACGCCGTGGCCAGATAGTAGCCCGCGTTGCTGGGCCCCCATTCCCCGAACGTGTCGGCGTAGGCAACCGCCTTCTTCCCGCCGGCACGAAACGACAGCATCGCATCACGCAGCTCCTGCGCAGTTGCGAGACCCATAGGCGCGGCACCCACTCGCGCCACGATCGCCACGACGTCCTCATCCCGGGCTGCTCGCTCGAGCGTTTCAACCACCCGCCGCAAGCGCAACCTGCCGTCGAGCAAAGAGCGGGCAAACGCGCCGTCGGGAACGTCCTCCGGGAAACTCTGCTGCAGATCGAGCTCGAGAATCGTCGGCGAGGAGACGCGCGACTCGCCACCGAGAACCAGGACCATGCTGACGACCACCACCAAGGCCAGGACCAAAAGCACTAGAAGAAGAAGGAGAACGGCTTTACCTCGAGCTCTCATGTGATGCCACCTTTCACGGTCGTCCAGCGCCTCGGTCCCCTGCACGCCGTCGCAGGAAGAAACGAAGCGCAAGCTTACAGCACCAGCTCGGCTCGATCCCGCTCGAACATACGGACGCGAGAGTGGTACGGTCCTGGCGATCCTAGCCTCGCGAGGAGATCGACATGCTCAGAAAGAAAGTCGTCGTAGCCCTGCTACTGGAAGACATCTGCGGACTCCCCGGCGCCACCTCGGCCGATGCCGAAGATACGCCTCCCGAGCCCGACCGCCAGCTTCGCAAGGCCAGGCGGCGCGCAACGTTTACCGTCGTATTCAATTGGCTGGCCCTGGCGATTCTCTTCTACTTTCGCTCTTCCAGGGGACCCTGGTTGATGCTCGGCGCGGCCGAAGAATCGCTCTTCACGCTCGGTGTGCTCGCGGTCGCCGTCCACTCCGGTTTCAGACTCGCACAGCTGCACACACTGCGCTCAGTGAAACGCGTCCTCGACAATCTCGAAGAGCTCACTTCGGGCCGCTGAGTCAGCTCGCCGTCTCCGCAGCCTGCCGACACGAGCTGGCTCGAGTCGCCACTGCCATGGTACGGCCCGCAGTGGTCCAACTGGTTCGTTCTAGTCGACTCCCGTCGCTTCACGTTGCTCGAGGACCTCGAGCAGGGCTTTTGTCTTTGCCTGGATCTTCGCCAGATTCTGCGGCCCCAATCGGAGCAGTTGCTTGTGCACTGGATCCAGGTTCTCCAAACGTTCGTCAGCAAAGCGAAAGCTGCGGACAGCGGGCTCGAGCTCGATCGCTCCTGTAACGCTTGGCGCATCGAGGACAACCCGAGCCGCTCGTCGAAGTGCATCGTCAAACCGTCGCTCCGGATAACCGAGATCTTCGTAGGCCTGTGCAATCAGCGGCTCGAGTCGACGGTAGAGATCCACCGTCCCCTCGGTGTCGAGAGAGGAGAACACCTCGGCAACGACGTCGTAACGACGATAGCCGGCCGGATCGATGAACGTTCGACCCTGCTGCTCAGAAGTTCTGAAAGATCCGGGAGGCGCCATGAAACCCAACTGCGCTCGCGGCGTCTCGCCCTCGCCAATATTGTCAACCGCAACGACAAAGCGCCGTACGATGTCGTCAGTGACGAGCCACGACGCGAGCTTCGGATTCGCCGACAGTGCGCGCGCCAACTCTCTGACCAACTCGTCGCTCGCATCCAGTGCCGGGAGATCCTCTGCCTGGCGTTCTTGCTCGGCGTCCAATCCTCCGGGGGACCGCACACCGCTGGCGATCGGGCGAGCATCCGCCCCTTCCGCCGCATCCAGCGGCTCCGATCGGCGACTCCAGAAGAGTCCCGCCGCGACAGTCAGCAGAGCAACGATCGCGACGACGACGAAAATCCACCAACGACCTCGGCCGGCGACCGCATCTTGAGGCGGCTCCAGATCCGGCGACCGTGTGTCACCACTGAGTTCGTACTTGTCGAGCTCCTTCATCGCTGTTCCTACCTTCCTTCCCTCCGCTCATGCCGGTATTCTACGGACCGGTACACAACCGGGTCCGGGAAGACACTATTGTGCGACAAATTCGCTTCGGACGCAGCGACAAACTCGTTTCAGCCATCGCTTTGGGCACCTGGGCTCACGGCGGGGCCAAGACCGTGGGCCGCCGGGAGGTGGGATGGGCCGGACACGACGATGCCCACGCGAGAAGCGCGCTGGTCCGCGCCTTCGAGCTCGGCATCAGTCACTGGGACACCGCCGACGTCTACGGGGACGGCCGCGCGGAGAGACTCATCGGGGGCGCCTGGAGCGACGTTCCGCGAGACGAGGTATTCCTCGCTTCGAAGGTGGGCTGGGATCCAGGACCGTTCGAACATGCCTACGACCCTCGCTGGATCCGTCAGCGCGCCGAACGCTCGCTCGACTATCTCGAGACCGACTGGATCGATCTGTACTACCTCCACCACTGCAGCTTCGGACCGCAGAACCGATTCCTGGAGCCGGCAGTGGAGGAACTCGAGCGACTGCGCTCGGAGGGCAAGATCCGCCTGCTCGGGCTCTCGGACTGGAGCTGCAAGAAGCTGGCGCGCTGCGCCCGGATCATGAACCCGGACGTCGTGCAAGCGTACCGCAACGTCGTCGACGATGCCTACGAGACGAGCGGTCTGAAATCCTGGGTCGAGAAACACGATGCGGGCGTGGCCTTCTTCTCACCTCTCAAGCACGGACTGCTTCTGGGAAAGTACGACAAACCGATGCAGTTCGGCTCCGGAGACATGCGCAATGGGATACCGGCATTCCGGGATGCGCGCGCCCTGGCCCGTTTGCGCGCCATCAGACGAGAAGTGGAGTCCGAGCACTCGTCGCACCCGCAGCCTGTTCTTCACGCACTCACCGGCTATCTCCTGGCCGACTCACCCAGCGCATCGGTGCTCGTCGGCCAGCGGACACCGCAGCAAGCCGAAGCGGCGTCGACACTTGGAACTCCACTCAGTGAGAGTGAAGCCGATTGGGTGCGCCACGCATACGCCTAGTCGGACGCCGGACGGCGATCGCCGAAGCGCCACTGCGGAAGCTCCAGATCCTCTGACATCGACCACGCGGTTGCAAACAAGCGAGCGGTGAAGAGAACCGACTTCGTCAGCCGCTCGGTCGCGAACTCTCGGATCTTCCCCGGCGGGATCGGATCCGTTCCCCACTCGAGCGCGCTCTCGAGCTCGTAGACTCGATCGACCTGGGAATAACTCTCGGCCAGCGCGTTCTCTACCGCCGCAAACAGATCTACGAACGGCTGCGGCCATGGAGTGCCTGGACGCGGGGAGAACCGTACGGCTGTTCGCGTCAACAACGAATCGACCAGCTCGTGGATGCCGGTTCTCGGT
>JAOTUP010000006.1 GCA_029863825.1 Acidobacteriota bacterium
GAATCGCCGACGTGAGCAGCGTGCTCAGACGGTCCAGGTCGGCGAGCGCCTCCTCCCGACTCACGACGCCGTCGATCTCGTTGGCGATGGCAATCACCCGCTGTCGCGCGTGGTCGAAGACGACGAGGTGATCAAAGCGCCCGAGAAGGGCGACCGGCAATCCGAAGGGGTCCGCCGGTCGATTCGGCAACCGCTCGAGAAGACGGATGAGATCGAAGCCGAAGAAGCCCACCCATCCACCACTGAAAGGAAGCTTGCCGGCCGCCGCTTCAATCGCCGAGACGTGCTCTTTGAGCCGATCGAGCGGCGCCTCCTCGATCCGCACCGTCGCCCCGTTGCTTTCGATCTCCAGGCCGTCGGGCCAGATCCGCACCACTTCCCGCGGCGCCGCGCCGAGAAAGCTGAACCGCGAAACCTGTTCGCCACCGGTTACGCTCTCGAAGAGAAAACGGAACGGAGACAGCGCCGCCAGACGCCGGTAGACACCGACCGGCGTGAGCGTATCGGCCAGAAACTCGCGCCGGTGAACACGGGCGATGCGACTCACCCCGCTCACTCGTCGCTCCCGGACGCCTCCAGCCCGAGAATCCTCCGTCCCAGGTCGATCGGCATTGCCACGCCGTTCATCGCCCGGAATTGCGGCACCGCCTGGTACAGCAAGGCCTCACGACCGTCGATCGCGGTCCGCCCCAGGCGTCGCGCCGCCTCGACCACCGGCGTCGGCCCATCGTGGAGATAGGCCAGGTCGATGACCACGCCGTGCGGCGCCATCGCTTCTGGATCGAAGGGCAGCTCGTCTCCGGCCAGCGAGCCCAACGGCGTGGCGTTGACCACGATGTCGAATACACCCGGATCGAACTCTTCGAACGGCAGGAAGGCCACGCCGAGATCGTTGGCGACACGCCGGCCGCGCTCCGGGCTGCGGTTGACGAGAGTGATGGCGGCACCCTGAATCCCGAGACCGAAAACCGCTGCCCGGCCGGCGCCTCCCGCTCCCAGCACCGCCGCTCGTCGGCCCGCGGGATCGATCTGATGCCATGCCAGGAGACCCCGGATGCCGTCCGGATCCGTCGTCTCCGCCTCCCACACTCGCGTCGTGCGCACCAGCGTGTTGGCGGACCCGATGCGCTCAGCCAGGGGACTTGCCGCGCCGCTCACCGCGAGAGCGATCTCCTTGAACGGGGACGTGATGCTGAGTCCGGAGAGCGGGAATCCGAGCTCGTGGAGGCTTCCCGTCTCGACGACATCGAGCCAGAAGTCTCCGAACACCGGTACGTCGAAGGGCAGGTAGAGATGCTCGATCCCGAGGGAGTGGTAGAGCATGTTGTGAAGCCGCGGCGACAGGCTGTGCGAGATCGGGTGACCGACGAGACCGAACAGGCGGCGCACGGGCGGCAGCTCGGGCAGACCGAAGTCTTCTTCGAGACGCCTGATCGACGGCTGACCGGGCGCCCCGGGCGGTTTGCCGACCGCGCCGTAGACGACCGGCGCACCCAGGCGGGCTGCCAGGAAACGGGTCCAGGTCGCCACCTCGCCGGCGGCGAAGGCGACCACGTCGTCGCGATCGAGGTGGTGCAGCAGGACCAGCGGCGGCAGACAGTCCCGTGGACTCTCGGCGAACGACACCAGCTTGTAGAGGTGCGCCGCCTCGCTTGACATCTGCGCAAAGCGCGCCTCGAGCGCCGCCAGATCCGGCCTCTTCCCATGCCACGAGATGATGCGGCTCTGAGGCGGAATCTGGTCGAGAATCTCCGGATAGAGGTCCCGCTGCGCCTCGAGGTCGACGAGGTCGTACACCGCGGCTGCGGCCAGCAGGCGCTCCTCGCGCTCGTGACCGCCCTCCGGACCGGCTCCACCCTCGGAACGGCTGCGCAGGGTATAGAGCAAGCGACCGCCGAAATGTGCTCGCAGCTCATCGAGGTCGACCTCGCCGACGAGATCGGCACGGATCTCCAGGACATCGACAGTCGCCAGGCCCCCGAGGTCCTCAGCACTCGGCTGTCGAGTCACTGACCCGATGATAGTGGCGTTGGCACTCACGATTCCGCGCTCACGATTCCGACTGCTCGACAGCCGTCGACGTCAACTCCGGCCGCCCCGCTCGAGTATCCGTTCGCGGCCCGGCCGATCTGCAAACGGCACCCGAGGCTAGCATGCGACCGGCGCTGTGAATCCTCGCCGAAGCGCCGCTCATTCACCAATCGGAGCATCGACCGAGCGAGCCAAGAGCTCAGAGAGGTCCAGCGTCTCCTCGACCGCCGCGTCGAGCATCATCTTGCACTCCGGACAGGCGGTCACCAGCGTCGCGGCGCCCGACGCCGCGATCTCCTGCTTGCGCTCCTGGTCCACTCGCCGCGCCACGTCCTGTTCGCGGGCAAAGCCGGCGCTGCCGCCGCCGCAGCAGAACGACCGCCGCCGGCGACGCGGCAGCTCGGTGATGCGGAAGCCGGCTCGTTCGATAACGTCACGCGGCGCATCGAAGACGTTCTCGTAGCGTCCGAGGTAGCACGGATCATGGAACGTCAACTGCCTGCCGTCGGCACCGTCGCCGCTCAGGCTCAGCCGGCCTTGCTGCAGCAATTGGACGAAGAGCTCGGAATGGTGAATCGTCTCGATCTCGAACTCCTCGTCGACGGTCGGATACTCGCGTCTGAATGTATGAAAGCAATGCGGACACGGCGTGACCAGCTTGGCCACCGAGTGCTCCTTGAAGCGAGAGATGTTCTCCGCCGCCAGGGTCTGAAACTGGAGCTCTTCTCCCTGACGTCGCGAGTGATGGCCACTGCACGATTCCTCTTCCAGTACCCCGTAGCTCACACCCGCCTTGTCGAGCACCCGGATGGTCGCCTCGAGGCTGGAGCGCGCATCCTCGTTGTAGGTCCAGACGCAACCCAGCCACAGCAGGTATTCGGTGGTGCCCGCCTCATAGATGGGAATCCCGACTTCTTCGAGTAGCGCCTTGCGCGTGCTTGTGGCGCTCTTGAACGGGTTGCCGTAGCGATCGACCGACTCGAGAAACTCGCCTGCCACCATGTCCTTGCCGCTGGCCAGCGCTTGCGCGCGCTTGGCACCCATGAGCACCTGCAGATGCTCGATCCCCACCGGGCAGATACTCTCGCACGCACCGCAGCTAGTGCATTGCCCCAAGGCCGTGGCACTGATCACGGTGCCGATGAACGGCGCCTCCACGCCGAGCGCCGCGCGACCGTCGAGAATGAATCCTCGCGGATTGAGCTCCTGGTCACAGGTCGCCGCCGGACACTGTTCGGTGCACCGTTTGCACTCGACACAGGTCAGAAAGTCCATGCGCATTTTCCACGGCGCATCCGCCACCGCCTCGAGACCGAGCGAGATCTCTTCCTCCGACGCCATGAGCTTCTCTTCGTCGAGCTCCAGCGGCAGATAGTCACCCAGATGGTGGGTGCGAAAGTAGATATCGACCGGTGCGATCAGGAGATGAAAGTGCTTGGAGTGCAGGATCAGGGGCGGAAAGACGATGATCAGGAGCGCGTGCAACCACCAGTTCGCCCTTTCCATCAGCGGCTCGGCGGAGATGCCGTTCACGTAGGTCACCATCAACAGGAAGATGATGAGCGCCACCAGACCCGAGCTCCAGGACTTCGGGTCCGGAGAGATGTTGACCATGACGAAGCGGCGAAAAGCGAGCCCCAGGATACCCACGGAGACGAAGATGGCGACGATCGCCAGGAACACCTTGAACACTGGCTCGGCAGCGCCGAGGAGCGCGAGAAAAGGCACGCCGAAGGGCTCGAGAAAATGATCGATCGTCTCGAATCCAAAGAACAGGAAGCCGATGAAGACGAATGCGTGAAACAGTCCGGCAACCGGCCGGCCCTCGATGACACGCGACTGAAAAAGGACCTCCCGCACGACCCGCGCACCACGCTCGCCCGGTCGGTCGGTGCGGACCCGATCAGCCTGCCCGGCCCTGATGTGTCGAATCTTGGGCAGAAGATCCTTGATGAAAAGCGCTGCTGTTCCCAGGACCAGCAGAATCAGAACAGCCTGCTCCACCACCGAGAAGCTCATCCCATTCCTCCATCGCCCATCGTCAGTCGGTATGCCACTCCGATCACGACTTGCAGTATATGCGCCTCCGCAGGCAGCTGAGACCGCCGCTCCGCTGATGATTTGCAGGCTAGAATCCCCATCGGCCGACCGGACAGTCCCGGAAGGCCGACTGGAGGTGTTCATGATTCGTCGAGTGCCAACACGCCGAGTAGGATCCGTCTGTCCGATCCAATGGGTTCTCGCAACCGCTGTCATTCTTCTTCTCACCGACAGCGCTCCGCTCGTCGCCGAGCGCCTGGACTTCGACACCATCTTTGCGCCGGGAGGGAATGGCCGTGTGCCGACCCATCTCGCCTGGGCCGCGGACGGCAAGAAGCTGGCATTCTTCTTCGAGGACGGCGACGGCAAGGGGCTGTGGCTGCTCGACGCCGACGGTGGGGCCCCACGCCTTCTCCGTCGAGCGTCCGATGAGAAAACCCTGGACGGATTCCACTGGGCGCCGGACGGGACAGCCATCTTGATCGAGTCCGCCGGTGACTTCCTGCTCCTCGATGTCGCCTCGGGATCGGTGTCCGCACTGCTCACCAGCGAAGCAAGAGAGGAGGATCCCCAGTTCTCTCCCGACGGAAGCCGCGTCGCCTTCGTTCGCGACGCCGACATGTGGCTCATCGAGGTGGCCAGCGGCAGGGAGCGCCGCCTGACCGCCGATGGCAAGGAGGACTCGATTCTCAACGGCAAGACGGACTGGGTTTACTGGGAAGAGCTGTGGAACCGCGACTCGACCGGCTTCTGGTGGAGCCCGGACGGCAATCGCATTGCCTTCTACCGCTTCGACGAGAGTCCGGTCGGCGTCTACCCCCTGGTCGACGAAAGCTCGCCGTATCCGGCCGTCAAACTGCAGAAGTACCCCACGGCTGGCACGTCCAATCCACTGGTACGGGTCGGTGTGCTCTCCCTCGACGACACCAAGACGACATGGCTCGACACCGGCAGCGAAGAGGACGTCTACCTGCCCCGTGTCGACTGGCTGCCCGGCGGTGACCGCCTGGCCGTGCAGCGTCTCAACCGCGAGCAGAACCGTCTCGACATCCTCCTGTGCTCTCCCGGCGACGGTACGTGCGCTGCCGTGCACTCGGACAAGGCGGCAACCTGGGTCAACGTCTCGGACGATCTCCGTTTCTTCACCGACGGACGGTTTCTGTGGTCTACCGAGCGTCGCGGTCGGCGCACCCTCGAGCTGCGGGCACACGACGGTTCGTTGCTCCGCGACCTCGCCGTCGACGGATGGACCGTCGACCACCTCGACGCCGTCGTCGAAGAGGGTTTAGTCGCCGTCTGGACCGGCTACCAGACGAGCCCGTTGGGTGCGCGGCACCGAGTCGTCATTCGCCAGTCGCTCGCCGACGGTGGAACCGAGCTGCTCACCGACTCCATCGGCTGGAGGAGCGCAACCGTGTCTGAGACGTCAGGCCGAGTCGCCCTCATCTCGAGCAATGCCGACGACCCCCGGCGAGCCGAAGTGCTCGATGCCGCGGGTCGGCGACTCCTGGATCTTCCAACGGCCCCTCCGGTCTACGACCCGAACGAGCTGCCGCAGTGGGAGTTCCTGACCATTCCCGGTCCAGACGGCGTCGACCTGCCCGCCGCCCTCCTGAAGCCCGCCGATCTCGATTCGACCGCCACTTACCCGGCGCTCATGTACCACTACGGCGGCCCCGCATCGCAAGTCGTCAGCGACAGGTGGGGCTCGCGAGGCCGCAACCAATGGCACAAGATGATGGCCCAGAAAGGCTATGTCGTCCTCGCCGTCGACAACGTCGGCTCCAACTTCTTCGGCAAGACCGGAGCCGATCGCTTGCACCGCCGATTCGGTGAGCACAACCTCGCAGCGCAGCTCGCCGGAGTGCGCTATCTCGAAGGCCTCGGGTACGTCGATAGCGAGCGCATCGGACTCTGGGGATGGTCGGGCGGCGGCGCCAACACGCTGTATTCGATTCTCAACAGCCCCGGCACCTGGAAGGCCGCGGTGGCCGGCGCGCCGGTCACCGACTGGTACCTCTACGACACGATCTGGACCGAACGCTATCTGGATCATCCGTCCGACAATCCGGACGGCTATGAGCAGTCCTCGGCGGTCACCTACGCCGACCGGCTTGCCGACGCGCTGCTCATCGTCCACGGCACCGCCGACGACAACGTCCACCCGCAGAACACGTTGGTCATGTCGAAGAAGCTCATCGCGGCGGGAAAATCGTTCGAGCAAGCCCTTCATCCCGGGCAGAAGCACGGATTTCGCAACCCGGACTCGCGCCACTTCTACGAGCGCATGACGGCCTTCTTCGATCGACATCTAAAATAGGCCTGCCCGCGGCTCGGCGAGAGAGAACAAGTCCCCGCACAAGCCAACCCCGCGCCCCTTGACAGTCGGCACGCCGCCTGAGTACTCTGCCGAACGGTCGGAAGCTACCGAACGGTCGGAAGGAGCCCCACCGATGGACGACACCGGAAGCACCACCCACGACAAGCTGCTTCGCGAAGCGGCACGGCTCTTCGCCAGTCGCGGCTACAGCGGCACGTCGATGTCCGACATCGCCCACGAGGTCGGCGTCCGCAAGGCCAGCCTCTACAACTACTACGGCTCGAAGGCGGATCTTCTGATCGCGCTGCTGGAACAAAGCCTGACCTCGTGGCAGGCGGCCTGCGAGCAGAGTCTGGTCGGCATCGAGAGCGTCGAGCGGCGGCTGGCCGCATACCTCGAGTCAGCGGTCGCCTTCAGCCGCACCCATCCACAGGCCATGGGCATCATCCGTCTTGCGGCCGGGCACGTCCCGAGCGAGCTGCGGAGGCGCGTGCGCTCGCTCATCGCGCGTCACGAGAGCAGCTGGCACCGGACCCTGGTCGGCATGTTCGAGGACGCGATCGAGCGAGACGAGATCCCGGGCAACGACTCCGCCGCTCTCGCCCTCTTCTGGAGCGTTTTCATAGACGGTATTCTCGTCAATCCGATCTTCGCGACCGCCAAGACCGAGGCGGTGGTCACCAATCTGCAATCACTCTGGACGTTCTTCTGGCGCGGAGTCAGCGGAACGAGCCCGCACACGGAGCTCACGATATGAAACGTCTCGTCACGGCTCTCGTCTTGTCCGTCATGGCCGGAGTCTCCGCGCTCGCTGACACCGGCGCCCTCGATGTGCACGATGTCGTGGCGATCGCGCTGGAACGCAATCCGGCGCTCAAGGCGATCGAAGAACGCCTGGCCGAGCTCGACGGCGGTATCCGCGAAGCCCGATCCGACGCCTTCCCGCAGGTCGCCCTGCGCTCGAGCTGGTCGCAGAATCGCAACCCGTCGCTTCTCAACAGCCCCGACTTCGAAGAGATCATCGACCTGTTCCCCGGCTTCGAGCCCGGCACACAAGAGCTGTACAACGTCTCGCTCGAGCTGTCTCAGCCGCTTCTTACCTCGGGCAAGGTCGGCTCTGCCGTCGAGCTGGCCAAGATCGCCGTCGATATCGGCGACATGCAGATAGAGACGGCAAAGCTCGATACCGCCGCCCTCGCCGCAGAGGCCTACTACCGCGTCCTGGAGGCCCGAGAAGGCCTTGCGGCCATCGAGATCCAGCAACAGACTCGCCGCGAATCACTCGCCGTCGTCAACGCCCGCTTCGAGATCGGCGAGGCGACCGAGCTCGAAAGGCTGCAGGCCGAGGCGGCCCTGGCCGAGCTCCAGCCAGTCGTCGACACGGCTCGCGGGCGCGTCACAGTGACCGAGATCGACCTCCGGGCGGTGCTCGACCTGCCCGAACGCGCGGCACTTGCCGTCGACGACCTCAGCACACCGCTGCCCGGGCTTCCCGCGCAGGAGGCGGCGTTTACGTTCGCCCTCGAGCATCGACCGGAATTCGAGGACCTCGAGCTGCAGATCGCCGCGCTGGGCGCCCAGCGCAAGATCACCAAGGCGGACGGCTACCCGCGGGTCGATCTCACCGGGGCCTATGGCCACACCGTCCGCCTGCTGGAGGATATCGACAGCTCCCGGTTCCAGGATTGGAACGTCGCTGTCGGCCTCTCGTGGGAGATCTACGACGGCGGCCGTCGACAGGGGCAAATCTCGCAGCTGGAAAGCCAGGGTCTGCAACTCGAGTGGCAGCTCGCCGCGCTGCGCAACCGCGTGCGCCAGGAAATCGAAAGCGCCCTCAGTGACTATCAAACCGCCCTGTCTCGCTGGTCGGCGTCCAAAATCTCGGCTCGGGCGGCCCGCGAAGCCAGCCGCGTGGCGGGTGAAAGCTACACCGAGGGTGTCGCCATCCAGGCGGACTGGCTGAGCGCGCAAGAGCGCGAGATCGATGCCGAGGTGGTGCTGGTTCAGGCGTACTACAGCGCTCAGATCGGTGCCGCGCGGCTGTCTCGGGCGCTGGGCCTTCGCGCCGACGAGGCCTGGAATCTCGAGACACACAATCGGACCGACGAAGATGAAACGGTGGAATCCCGTGGGGAGAACTCATGACGCGAAGTACTGGAATGCTGATCATGCCGGTGATTCTGCCGCTCGTCCTGACGGCGTGCGGAACGAACAGCACTGCCACCGTTGAGAGCTCTGTGGGGCAAGAGGTGGCCGCCACACCTGTCCGCACGCTGGAGCTCGGGACCGAGGCGATTACCGACATAGCGATCCTCAGCGCCGATCTGCTCCCACGCAGGCGGGCGACCCTCGCCGCGGAGGTCGCCGGTACCATCGAGGCACTCGGGGTCGACATCGGCGATCGCGTCGCCCGCGGCCAAAGCGTCTGCCGCATCGATACTCGCACTCTGCGCCAGCAGGTCGCCGAAGCCGAGGCACTCTACACCCAGGCCCTGGACCGTTGGGAGCGCGCCGACAAGTTGTTCGCCAAGCGCTCGATCACCAAGGAAAAACACATCGATGCGCGGGCTTCGCGCGACGTTGCCGACGCGCGGCTGGCCTCGGCGAGACTGGCGCTCGCCAAATCCGATGTCAAGGCACCGTGGGCCGGACGCGTCGCCGCGCGCCTGGCCGAGGTCGGTGACTACGCCGCCCCGGGTCAGCCGCTGCTGGAACTGGTTGCCGTCGACCGTCTGAAGGTGCGAGCCGCGGCCTCATCGACTGACGTCCCTTATCTCGCAATCGGCGCGCCGGTCCGGCTGACAGTCGACGTGCTCCCCGGGGAGGTCTTTACCGGCAGCGTGATCCGTCTCGGTGCGGAGCTCGATCCGGACACCAGAACGCTCGACGTCGAAGCGGAGATCGACAACTCGGACGATCGACTTCGTCCCGGCTTCTTCGGCCGACTCGAAGTGCCGCGCCGGACGATCAGCGATGCGCTGCTCATCCCCCTGAGCGCCGTCGTCGACTTCGAAGACCACAAGGTGGCCTACGTCGTCGAGGACGGGAGTGCAGTGCGGCAAGAGATCACCCTTGGCACGGTCATCGGCGAGCGCGTCGTCGTCACCGGCGGCATTATTGCCGGTCAACGGGTCATCATCTCCGGTCTGCAGCAGGTCGCCGACGGCCAACCTGTCGTCGAGGAGACACTCTAGGCATGCGACTCACCGATCGATCCCTCGCCAACCGGGTGACGGTGTTCTTTCTCGCCGCGGCGACGGTCTTCGCGGGGGTGAATGCGTACCGCTCGATTCCCCGTGAATCGTTCCCGGACATCGAGATCCCGCTGATCATCGTCTTCACTATTTACCCCGGCGCAGCGCCCGCCGACGTCGAGGAACAAGTCACCTACCAGCTCGAGCAGGAGCTCAAGGGCCTCGAGGGCATCAAGGATCTCACTTCGGTGTCTCAGGAAGGCTCGTCGGTCATCACCGCCGAGTTCGAATCGGGGACGGATATCGATGAGGCGCTGCAGAAGGTGCGCGACCGAGTCGATCTGGCGAAGCCGGATCTGCCTGGCGACGCGGAAGATCCCGTGCTGCAGGAGATCAATCTCTCAGACATCCCGATCATCCAGGTCAACCTGTCGGGCGACGTCGGCCCGGTCGTCCTGAAGGAGCTTGCCGAAGACCTCCAGGATCGGCTCGAATCGCTTCCCGGCGTGCTGCGCGTCAACCTGGTCGGCGGTCTGGAGCGCGAGGTGCGGGTGGACGTTGATCCCGAGAAGCTGCGGCTCTACGGGCTGTCGCTCGATGATGTCCTGGACTGCGTCCGCGACGAGCACGTGTCCATCCCCGGCGGAGACATCGACCTCGGGACCCAGACGTTCGCTGTCAGGGTGCCGGGCGAGGTCGACGACCCCCTCGCCGTCGGCGACTTCGTCATCATTGCCCGCAACGGGCAGCCGATCTTCGTCCGCGACGTGGCGGATGTGTCGTTCGGATTCAAGGACCGCAGCTCCTTCGCTCGCATCAACGGTGAGGAATCGGTGGCCCTGTCAGTGCAGAAGCGACTGGGCTCCAACCTCATCGAGGTGGCGGACTCCGTCAAGCGCGAAGTCGAGGCGGAGAAGGTGCACTGGCCCGCGAGCGTGACGACGGCCATCCTCGCCGATCAGAGCAAGGACATCCGCATCATGGTGCGGGATCTGGAAAACAATATTCTCTCTGGACTGACGCTCGTTGTCCTGGTACTCATGTTCTCGCTGCGATTGCGCAATGCGTTGTTTGTCGGCATCGCCATTCCGTTATCCATGTTGATTGCATTCCTCGCCATCCAGCTCAACGGAATCACCCTCAACATGGTGGTCCTCTTCTCGCTGATCCTGGCGGTCGGCATGTTGGTGGACAACGCCATCGTCGTCATCGAGAACATCTATCGCCACATGCAGGAGGGGACGTCACCTCTTCGCGCAGCGTCACGGGCGACGGGCGAGGTCGGCTCGGCCATCGCCTTCTCGACCCTCACGACAGTCGCCGCCTTCTCGCCGCTTTTCTTCTGGCCGGACGTCATTGGCGACTTCATGTGGTACCTCCCTTACACCATCGTCCTGACGCTCTCCGCCTCACTGCTCGTCGCCTTCACCCTCAATCCGGCTCTGGCGGCCACCTTCATGCGGGTCAAGGACTCAGATCGGCTGGCACCGGGAGAAGACCACTCCGGTGGCAGGAACCTCCAGGGCAAATCCGGCGCGTTCGTCGTCGAGACCTACCGGCGCAGCCTCGAGTGGGCGCTCGACCATCGAGCCGTCATCGTCATCGGCCTGCTGGCTCTATTCGTGGCGGTTCTCATGCTCTTTGCGACCTTCAACCACGGCGTCGAGTTCTTCCCGGAGACCGAGCCGCCGCAGATCTTTGTCGACATCGAGACGCCTTCCGGCACTCGCATCGAGGAGACCGACGCCCTTGTTCGCAATGTCGAAAGACGGCTGGCCGAGCTTCCCGACGTGCGGGTGATGGCTGCCGGCAGCGGCAGCGGGAGTCAAAGCGAGTTTTTCGGCGGCGGCTCGGGAAGTCCGACGGCGGGCCGCATCGTCCTCGATCTCATCGACCGCATGGAACGATCGCAGAGCTCTTTCACGACGATGGCGAAGGCGCGCGAACTGGTGGCGAGTGTTTCCGGTGCGGTGATCGAAGTCGATCGCCCGGACGAGGGTCCACCGGTCGGTGATCCGGTCTCCGTCGACTTGAGCGGCGACGACTTCGCGGTCCTCGGCGATATCGCCCGGCGGATCCGACTCGAGATCGCCGACATCGACGGGCTGGTCTCGCTGGACGACGATTTCGATCTCGCTCGGCCGGAGATACTGATCCGGCTCGATCGCACCCAGGCCGCACGCCTCGGCCTGACCACGGCGAAGGTGGCCGGGACGATCCGCACCGCCGTCAACGGCACCGAGGCGGCAACGTTTCGCCAGGGTGACGAGGACATCGACATCACGGTACGACTGGCGGAGGCATCGCGCAACTCGCTCGAAGATCTCCGACGACTGACGGTCGTCAGCGAAGAAAACGGCCAGATTCCGATCTCCGCAATCGCCTCCGTCGACAGAACCAAGGCGCTGACCGCGATCCGCCACAAGGACCAGAAGCGGGTTGTCACGGTGAGCGGCAAGGTGACGAACCCGACGCTTGCCGAACCCGTCCTGCAGCAAGTAAGGAGCCGGCTGGAGGCGATCCCTGACCTGTTGCCGGCCGGGTATACGTTGACGTATGCAGGGCAAAGCGAGGACGAGGAAGAGGCCAAGGACTTCCTGTCGAACGCGTTCCTCTACGGCGTCATCATGGTTCTCGGACTGATGGTGGCGAAGTTCGACTCCCTGGCCCTGCCGGCGATCGTCCTCACGAGCGTCGTCATGTCGATGATCGGCGTGCTCCTGGGACTGCTCGTCACCGGTCTCCCCTTTGGCATCATCATGACCGGCCTCGGCGTCATCTCGCTGGCCGGCATCGTCGTCAACAACGCCATCGTGCTGCTCGACTACGGCGAGCTCCTCGGCGCCAAGGGTCTTGCGCGACGGGAGCGTGTCATGCTCACCGGCATCCGGCGCCTGCGACCGGTGCTGCTGACCGCGGTGACGACGATCCTCGGCCTGATTCCTCTCTCGACGGGCTACGAGTTCGACTTCCACGCTCTGCATTTCTCCTCCGGCGGCGAGAGCAGTCAGTGGTGGAAGGGGATGGGCGTGGCAGTGATCTTCGGCCTCGCCTTCGCCACCTTCCTCACCCTCATCGTCCTGCCCGTGCTCTACGACGGGCTGCTGCAGTGGCGCGAATGGCGAGCGAAAAAGAAGTCTGGGGCGCCGCTCGACATCGAGGCGGTGACTGAGCCGAGTTCCGACAGCGAGCTGGTGGCGTGAGGGCGTGGGGGATTGAGGGTGTGAGGGCATCACGAGGCATGGATCGCGCCCCAACGGACGAGTGCCCGCGAAAAGTGCTCCGAGCCGCGGCCACCTTTCACCACGACAGAGCGTGACCAGCCAATGTCCGGGCCCAACCTCGCTGATTCACCGCGAGTGGCGGTCCCGGAGTGAGCATCTCTGCGCTCACAAAGGGACGGCCCGAGCGGCCGCTCCCGTCGACGCGCGAACGAGCATACCGACGCCAGCCGCGAGCGGGTGCCCTGCCCACGAGCATCTCTGCGCTCGAGGCAAGGCGCCCCGAGCGCCCTCTCCCCGTTCACTCCGGCACACGCGCCGAGCTCGCCGCTAACGGTCGCGAGTGGCGGTCCCGGAGTGAGCATCTCTGCGCTCACGAAGGGACGGCCCGAGCGGCCGCTCCCGTCGACGCGCGAACGAGCATACCGACGCCAGCCGCGAGCGGGTGCCCTGCCCACGAGCATCTCTGCGCTCGAGGCAGTGGCGTCCGAAGCGGCGCTTCCGCCAGCGGAAGCGAGTGCTCGGCGCCGCTACGCGCCCCAGCGGCGCATCGCGAGCGCCGCGTTCGTGCCACCAAAACCGAAGGAATTGGTCAGCGCGGCGCCGATCTCCGCGGCGCGCGCCGTGTGAGGCACGAAGTCCAGATCGCATCCGTCGCTCGGATTGTCGAGATTGAGCGTCGGCGGCAGCATCTGGTGGCGAATCGCCAACGCCAGAATACCGGCCTCCAGCCCACCCGCGGCCCCCAGCAGATGGCCGCTTGAGGACTTCGTCGACGACACGGCCAACTCGTAGGCATGGTCCCCGAAGAGGGACTTGATGGCGACAATCTCGCTCTCGTCCCCAAGCGGAGTCGACGTGCCGTGCGCGTTGATGTAGTCGATGTCCGTGAGCGCAAGCCCGGCATCCGAGACCGCGAGCTCCATCACCGATCGCGCGCCCGCCCCGTCCGGGTGAGGTGCCGAGATGTGATGCGCGTCACCGCTCATGCCGTAGCCGACGATCTCGGCATAGATCTCCGCGCCGCGCTCCTCGGCGGCGCTCAGCTCTTCGAGCACGAGGATGCCGGCGCCCTCGCCAAGCACGAATCCATCGCGATCTCGGTCCCATGGCCGTGACGCCTTCTCTGGCTCGTCATTACGCGTCGAGAGAGCCTTCATGGCACAGAATCCGCCCACCGCGAGCGGTGTGATCACGGCCTCGGTCCCGCCCGCCAGCATGGCGTCGGCGTAGCCGTGCTGAATGATGCGGAATGCGTCGCCGATGGCGTGAAGCCCGGTCGAGCACGCGGTCGCGGGCGCCGAATTCGGCCCTGTGATGCCGTAACGAATCGTGATCTGGCCGGCAGCCATGTTGGAGGCCAGACTGGGAATGAAGAACGGAGAGATTCTCCCGACCCCGCGCTCGAGCAGCACCTTGTGCGTGGATTCGATCGTCTGGAGGCCGCCGATCCCCGACCCGACGATCGCGCCGGTGCGGTGCCGTCCGATGGCATCGAACGGCAACTCGGCGTCCTCGACCGCAAAGTGCGCCGCCACGAGGCCGAGCTGGATGAAGCGGTCGGAGCGCCGAATCAGCTTGCTGTCGAGGTAGCGGCTGGCGTCGAAGTCCGGCACCTCTCCGGCGATTCGCGCCGGGAAGTCCGTCGTGTCGAAGGCGGTGATCGCACCGATGCCGCTTTCCGCATGCATCAAGGCGCCCCAGGTCTCGTCCGTACCTATCGCCAGGGGAGAGACCAGACCGACCCCGGTCACTGCGACGCGTCGACGTTCCATTTGATTCCCCACAGGCCGAGAGACCCCGGCCGCGAGCTCCGCAAAGAAGAGGCTAGCCGTCGCCCTTGCTGGCGCCCTCGATATACGAGGTCGCGTCCTGCACCTTGGCGATCTTCTCAGCGTCCTCGTCCGGAATCTCGATCCCGAACTCTTCCTCGAAGGCCATCACCAGCTCGACTACATCGAGGGAGTCAGCACCCAGGTCGTCAGTGAAGCTCGCCTCCGGCGTCACCTGATCGGCATCGACGCCGAGCTGCTCCACGATAATGCTCTGCACTTTCTCAGCAACACCCATTTCGTTTGATCTCCTCAGTTAGGTTGGCTTTCAGGCCGGACCTTGCCCTTCGTGTTCTACCACAATCCCGCAAAACGAGCCTATCTAGGCTCTTGCTCCTTCACCTCACGCTCCGGCACGCAACCGCGCCATCGGTCGATGTCCCTTCGCCAGCGACCAACGTCAAATGTACAGGCCTCCGGATACGTTGAGCACGTGTCCGGTGACGTACCCGCCCTCCTCGCTCACCAGGTAACAGACCGCAGCCGCGATGTCTTCGACTGCTCCCAACCGCTTCAACGGAATGGCGCCCTGCAGCCCGTCTTTGGTCTCCTGGGGCAAGGCATCCGTCATGTCGGTCTGAATATAGCCCGGCGCCACCACGTTGACGGTGATATTACGGCCCGCCAGCTCGCGCGCCAGCGACTTTGAGAAACCCACCAGACCGGCCTTGGCGGCGGCGTAGTTGACCTGCCCCGCATTGCCCATGATGCCGACGACGGAGGAGATGGAGACGACCCGTCCCCAACGACGCCGCATCATGCCTCGGGTGAGAGCCCGGGTGACCGCAAACGCACCCGTCAAATTGGTCCTCAGGACTTGCTCCCATTGCTCCAGGTTCATGCGAATCAGCAGATTGTCCTGGGTGATGCCCGCGTTATTGACCAGGATGTCGACGTCGGCGAAGTCCCGCGGCAGTTCCGCGAGCCTGTCTCCGACCTCGGCTGGTGAAGAGATGTCGAGCGTGAAAGGCAGCGCCTTCCCACCAGCCGCCTCGATGTCGGCCGCCACTGCCACCAGCTTGTCTTCACTGCGAGAAGCCAGCACGACTCGCGCACCCCGTGCCGCCAGGAGTCGGGCGATTGCTTCGCCGATGCCACGCGATGCCCCGGTTACCAGGGCCACCTTGCCGTCGAGCCGGAAGAGACTCATTCGGCCTCCTTTCCTGCTGCAACCATCTCATCGAACTTCGAAGGTTCGGAAAAACTCGTCTGCGAAGTGCCACCTTCGATTCTGCGCACCAAACCCGACAGGACCGCCCCGGGGCCGATCTCGAAAAACCGCTCGACACCGAAATCGGCGACCATCGCGCGCACCGAGTCCACCCACTGCACGGGTGAGTCGACCTGCTGTGCGAGCCGCTCGCGCGCCGCGTCGCCGTCAGTCACCGGACGCGCATCGACGTTGGCAATGACCGGCACTGCAGGGAGCCGGAAACTCGTTGCGGCCAGGAGCGGTTCGAGACGCTCTCGTGCCGGCTGCATCAGCGGCGAGTGAAAAGGAGCCGAGACCGGCAGCATCAGGGCGCGCCGGGCACCACGTTCGCTGGCCAGTGAGACTGCGCGCTCGACCGCCAAAGCGAGACCGGCGACCACAGTTTGCTCGGGGGAGTTGAAGTTAGCCACCGCGCAGACTTCTCCAGGACGCGACGCCTCGGCAGTCAGCCGCTCGACCTCTGTCGACTCGAGACCGAGAATGGCCGCCATTGCACCCTGGCCGGGCGGCACCGCCTCTTGCATGAACCGACCTCGACTCTTCACCAGGCGCAGCGCGTCGGCAAAGGCGAGGGCCCCGGCGGCAACCAGAGCCGAGTACTCCCCCAGGCTGTGGCCGGCAAGTACCGCCGGCAACTCGAGCTCCTCTCGCACCGAGCGGTAGATGGCAATCGACACCGTGAGGATCGCCGGCTGGGTGTTTTCGGTCAGCTGAAGCGTCTCTTCCGGGCCCTCCCAGCAGAGTCTCGATAACGCAAACGAGAGCACGTCGTCCGCTTCGGCAAACGTTTCTCTGGCCGCCACCGAGCGTTCGACCCAAGAACGTCCCATGCCGATTTTTTGCGACCCCTGGCCCGGGAAGACGAACGCCGTCTTCACCACCGCATCACTCCGGCTCCCCAGGTCAGTCCAGATCCGAAGGCGGAGACCAGGACGATGTCGCCGCGGGCGATCTTGCCGTCTCGATTCAGCTCGTCGAGCGCAATCGGTATCGATGCGGCCGACGTGTTGCCGTAGCGATCGACATTGATGTAGGTGTGACCGTCCGGGATCTCCAGTCTCTGACCTACGGCGTCGATGATCCGGCGGTTGGCCTGATGAGGGATAAACCATCGCACTTCCGAGTGGCCAATGCCGCAGGCGGTGAGCACTTCGTCGCTCACTTCGGCCAACGAGCGCACCGCGATCTTGAAGGTCTCGTTGCCGCGCATGCGCAGATAGGTGAGGCTGTGGTCGCTGTCGGCGCTGTTGATCGGATGTCGGCTCCCGCCGCCCGGGCGGTAGATCAGCTTGCCCAACGAACCATCGCTGTGAAGGGCGACACTCAGGAGCCCATGATCCTCCTCGGGAGAGGCGCGGAGAACCGCCGCACCGGCGCCGTCGCCGAAGAGCACCGCTGTTGCGCGCTCGGTGTAGTCGGTGATCTTCGACAGCACCTCACCGCCCACCACCACGGCCGTCGTCGCCGTCCCGCCGCGGATCATGCTGTCGGCAATGCCCAGGCCGTAGATGAAGCCCGTGCAGGCCGCGGAAATGTCGAAGGCGGCAGCCGTCCCGGCACCGATCGCATGCTGAATTTGCGTCGACGTGGCTGGGAACACCGTGTCGGCTGTGACCGTCGCACAGATCACAAGGTCCACGTCGGACCCGTCGACACCGGCCATCTCGAGCGCCTGCTCCGCCGCCGGAATCGCGAAATCTGATAGCGCCTGCTCGCCGTTCGCGATTCTCCGCTCCTTGATTCCCGTTCGCGTAGTGATCCACTCGTCTGACGTGTCGACCATCCGTTCGAAGTCTGCATTGGTCAAAACGGTGTCCGGCACTGCCCTACCGGTGCCGATGATGCGTGTCCTCATGCGACTGGTGCCTCCCTCACTGCGCCCGCGCCGAGCAGCCGTTCCTCTTGTTCGTGCAGTTCTGCGACTTTCGAGCGGATCTTGCGCAACAAACCGGCGTCGCAGTAATCCACCGCCTGCCGGATAGCGTTACGAACTGCTTTACCCTGTGATCGACCATGACCGATGAAGCAACCGCCTTCGAGGCCAAGGAGCGGCACCGCACCCGTCTCCTGATAATCCGTCCTTCGCTTCAGCCGCTCCAGGCCCGGCTGCGCCAGAAGGAAGCCCAATCGGGTCCGCCAGGACGCTGAAAGCTCTTCGCGCAGCATGCTCGCAATGAGAGCCGCCATCGACTCGGCGCTCTTCAGCAACACGTTGCCGACGAACCCATCGCACACGACAACGTCGACTGAGCCCTCGAACACGTCCCGACCCTCGACGTTGCCGATGAAATTGAGACCCGTCTCCTGCAGCACCTTGAATCCCTGCTTCGTCGCTTCATTGCCCTTGGCCTCTTCTTCGCCTATCGACAGCAAACCAATTCGGGGGGCCGGGTCACCCAGCACTTCCTGGGCATAGAAATGACCCATGACGGCGAACTGGCGCAGTTGCTCGGGCTTGGTTCGCACATTCGCGCCGACGTCGAGCACGATGGTGCGCCCGCCTTTGCTGGGGAAGACGGCGGCCAGCGCCGGCCTCTCGACGCCCCGGGTTACACCGATTACCATCTTCGCCGCCGTCAGCGCAGCGCCCGTGTTACCGAACGACACCATCGCCTCGGCATTCCCGGCTCGCACCAACTCGCAACAAACACGGATCGACGAGTCCCGCTTTCGCCTGATTGGCGTAATCGCGGGCTCGTCCATCCCCACCACCTGCTCGGCGTTGACGATCTCGATGAGATGGCTCGGCTTGCCCACGCGTTTGAGCTGGCGCTCGACGTCCTTGCGGCGGCCGACGAGCAGTACCTGTACACCGTCCTTCACCGCTGCGTCGTAGGCTCCGGCTACGACCGCTGCGGGGGCATGGTCACCACCCATGGCGTCAACTGCGATGTGCATAACATTGACCTCGCAAGGCCGGGACCATGGCCCGTTCGGGCCTCCAGCTGATTATTTCGCGAGATCTTACCAGAGCAAGGGCTCCGGGGCGCCCCTAGACGGTCTCCTCGACATCAACGACTTCGCGACCGCGGTAGAAACCGCAGTGCGGACACGCGCGATGTGAGAGTTTGACTTCACCGCAGTTCGAGCACGTCGACTGCGAGGGAGAGCTCAAAGCGTCATGCGCCCGCCGACGGTTACGCCGTGCCTTGGAAGTTTTCCTCTTCGGATTCGCCATGGTTCATTCCTCATGTGCAGATCGGAACTCCGATCCTAGTGTTTGCCCCTGCCGAAGTTCCTCAGAACCTCCCATCGGGGGTCAACCTGCCGCTCCTCGCAATCACATGCCTCATCGTTGCGATCACCTCCGCATATCGGGCAAAGTCCACGGCAGTCCTCTCGGCAAAGCTGTCTCATCGGAACGTTCAACTGCAACTGCTCTCTCAGGATCGGCTCGATGTCCAGTTCGTCGCCATCCACGTAGAGAATGCTCAGATCTTCCTCTTCCAGTTCGACCTCCCCGAGAGTGGGCTCACTGCTGCGAGGCTGGATCAAAAGCTCCACTTCCGCCTCCACGACGATCGTCGTCGGCTTCAAACAGCGCGGACAGGCGAGCTGCTGCTCATATCCCAGCCGCCCGACGAGCAGATGTCCGGTTGCTGCTTGGGTCACCTCGCCACTCCAGGAGATTGGGCCGAGGCCCACGAGCTGGTCGCTCTCCAGGGAGGCAGCTGCAAAAGACCGAGTTTCCGCCCAGCGGAAGGGCTCGTCGATGATCTCAGCGAGTCGAATCAGCATCGCCGAACCCCCAAACCGAGCCGGAAGGCTACGAGATTCACCCAGCACTGTCAATGTCAGGAAGATAGCTCGGCCGCCACGTCTCCCGAGTACAGCGCGCCAGGCCATCCGAAGCTTGCCCACGAGCAACGGATCTGGGAGCATAACCGCGACCCGGGCTCATCCGACACATAAGACAGCGTCTTTTGCCTTGCCGTCCCCACCCGATTCGCATATTGCACCGTCGCCGGAGCCGGACTATTCGCGCGCCATGAGGCTGCGCCGCGCCGTTGCGCGCCGCTTTCCCCGCACCCGCCGGCTCTACAACCGCGTCCTCGCGTTTGCCGGCCACCTGCGAGCCAAATACGTGATCGGGCGTTTGCGAAAGATTCCTTCCA
>JAOTUP010000225.1 GCA_029863825.1 Acidobacteriota bacterium
AAATCCATCGGCACGTCGATCTTCTCAGTCGGCAGGAACCCGCTCGAGGCGCCACCTGGAGAGAACGCCTTCAAGCTCCCGACGACACCCCCGGCAAGCTCGATGAGCTCGCGCATCGTCGTCCCCATCGGCGCTTCGTAGACGCCGGGGTTGGTGATGTGCCCGCTCATGCAGTAGAGCTTGGAGCCGGCCTGGGTGCGGCCGGCTTGCTTGAACCATTCGCCACCCTTGTCGAGAATGGCCGGCACACAGGCAATCGTCTCGACGTTCTGGACCAGTGTCGGCTTGCCGCGAAAACCGACCTCCACCGGATAGGGCGGCCGCAAACGGGGCATGCCGCGCTTGCCTTCGAGCGCTTCGAGGAGCGCCGTCTCCTCGCCGCAGATGTACGCTCCGTGACCATCGACGAAGTGCCACCGCGGCACCGCGTCGAGATCCCCGTGCTGCTTCGCCGTCAACACGGCTTCCATGAGCGCCGCCTTGACCTGGCCGAACTCGCCGCGCACGTAGCAGTAGATATCCTCCGCCGCGAGCGCTGTCGCGGCGACGCCCAAGCCCTCGACGACCAGATGCGGCCGGCGCAGGATGACCTCCCGGTCCTTGAAGGTGCCCGGCTCCCCTTCGTCGGCGTTCAAGACGATGTAGCGCTCGGTCTCGGGTTGGCTGCGAACGGCACTCCACTTGATGTGAGCGGGAAACCCGGCCCCGCCACGCCCGGAGAGCTCGGACGCCGCCAGTTGCTCGATGACCCACTCGGGACCTTTGGACTCGGCGCGGCGCAGTGCTCCGTACTCGCTGGCGTCAGGGGCCAGAAGATCGATCGCGAAGTCGGGGCTCGACGGCGAGTAGTGGCTCTCCGGCGTCGCCGGATCTGCCTCCGGGTCCCACACCGCCGGCGCGTGATCGCAGCGGCCGAGGCAGGCCACGTAGGCGGACTTGGTGCCCGCCGCCTCGAGCTCGGCCTTCACCCGGTCGCAGCCGGCTATCTTGCAGGAGAGACCCTGGCATACGCGGATGCCGTCATCGGGACGGGCCAGCAGATGGTAGAAGCTGGCGACACCGTAGACGTCGGCCTCCGGCACCCCCGACTCCCGCTGCACCGCCGCCGCAACCCCTTCCTTCAGACCTCCCCTCTCCTCGAGAAGCTTCAAGATCGATTCGCGATCAGCACCCTTTGGCAGCATTGATACCGGGATTCTAGCCCCAAAGCCCAATTCAGTGCGACGCCAACCCCAATGCCGCGATACACTTCCCTTCTGGCCCGTCGACCTCGGCACGAGGACCCAGATGGACTCAGCTTCCCGTCATCAGAACACTGTCGACATCTCTCGAAAGGAGACCCCCCATGATGAGAAAAACACTTCTCGCCTTCTGCCTCACACTTCTCGCTCTGCCGCTCGCCGCACAACAGAGCCCACAGAACCTGGTCTCGGCCTATGACGCCCTGGCCGACTCGATTCTCGGGCTTCGCAGGGCCGAATCCAGTTTCGTCACCGCCATCCTGAACGACCACTACCGCGCAGCCGAGCGGGCGTTCAAGAGCGACGATTTCGAGAAGGCCGCCGCCGAGATGGCGCTCTTCGCCAACGAGGGCGACAACGCCGTCGCCGGAATTCGCAAGCGACTGGTCGAGGGCGGCCATCATCACAACGCCTCCGACGGCCAGGACGGTGAATACGAGAGCGGCTATGTCGTCGTCACCCGGAAGGCCAAGAAGAACCTCCTCGAGGCGTCGGCAGCTCTCCGGCAGGCGAGCACCAAGGACGACCGCATGGCCGCCTGGTACAGGTTTCAGCCGATTGCTGAAAAGCTCCTCGGCAAGTAAGTGACCCGGCGACGGATCGCCACCTCGGCCCTGGTGCTCGCTGCGCTCGTGACGGGCGCGTCGGCGAGCGAGGCCGAGGTGGCGCCAGCGCTCCAGTTCGCTGACCGGAGCCGCGCAAGCGGCCTCGACATCCCGACCTGGTGCGGCTCGATCGACAAACCACATCTGCTCGAGTCGGGTGGCGGCGGCGTCGCCTTCTTCGATTACGATGGCGACGGCGACCTCGATCTCTACGTCACCAACGCCTGGCGTATGAATGACGGCCCGGACCGGGTGGAGATCGTCGAGCGCGGTAAAAACCTCCTCTACCGCAACCGCGGCGACGGCATGTACGACAATGTGACCGAGCAGGCGGGCGTCGGTGACGACGGTTTCGGCACCGGGATCGCGGTGGGTGATATCGACAGTGACGGCTGGCCGGATCTCTTCGTCAGCAACTTCGGGCCCGACCTTCTCTATCGCAATCGCGGCGACGGCACGTTCGAGCAGATCGAGAACGGCCCCGGCATAGACGGCTGGTCGACCGCGGCGGTGCTCTTCGACGCCGACGGCGACGGCGACACCGACCTCTTCCTCGGCGGCTATATCGACTGCACCCTCGACGACGTGATCGGCGCTGAACCGGAGCTCACCTGGGAGGGTCTCAAAGTGATGCTCGGCCCCTTCGGCCTCGAGGGGCTTGGCAACGAGTTCTTCGAGAACCAAGGCTTCGAGAACCGGGGCGACGGCACCTTCGCGCGCACGACGAAGGAGCGCGGCCTCCAGGACATCGGTCTCTTCTACACCTTCGCCATCGCGGCGCTCGACCTGGATGGCGATCGGGATCTCGATCTCTACGCCGCCAACGACTCGAATCCGAACTACGTCTACGACAACGACGGCGGCCGCTTCAGCGAGGTGGGCCTGTGGAGCGGCGCTGCACTCGATGCCATGGGCAACGCGCAAGCGGGGATGGGCCTGGCGACCGGCGACCTGGACGACGACGGCAAGGTCGACCTCCTGGTCACCAATTTCTCCAAAGACGTCTCGACCTTCTATCGCAACCTCGGCGACTTTCTGTTCGAGGACACGACCGTCGATCTCGGCATCGGCCAGGCGACTTTCGCCGCGCTCTCCTGGGGTGCCGAGCTCATCGATTTCGACCACGACTCCGACCTCGACATCTTCATCGCCAACGGCCACATCTACCCGCAGGCCGACCGCGCACCCAAGGCCGGGGTGACCTTCAGACAGCCGAACCTGCTGCTCGAGAACGCCGGCGGCACGTTCACCAGCGTCGGTGAGACGGCCGGCGACGGCCTGGCCGTCGAGGAGTCGAGCCGCGGAGTCGCCGCTGGCGACATCGACAGCGACGGCGACATCGATCTCGCGATCTGGAACACCGACGCCCCCCCGACCCTGCTCGAGAATCGATCAACGGGCGGCGGAGCCTGGGTGCTCGTCGACGCGCCGGCGGCGATCCGGGTCGAGGTAACCATCGGCGAGCGATCCCTCTACCGCCATCGCGTCATCGGCGGCTCCTACGTCTCGGTCGACGACCACCGGCTCCACTTGGGTCTCGGCACGACAGGCACCATCGACCGCCTGACGCTCGAATGGCCTAACGGCACCGACACGGTGTTTCTCGGCCTGCCGGCCAATCGCGTGCTGCGGGTGCCTCGCACTGGGTGACTGAGCACTGAATGACTGAACCCTCGGCCTCAGCCATCGAGACCGAGATCAGGCAGGGGTTCGCCCTCGCGTCCTCAGACCCTCAAGCCCTCAAGCTCTCGTCGCGAAGAGTCGCCAGGAGCTCGGCGGTCCGGGCGGCCCGTTCCGCCCAGAAGTCGGAGATCGCCTCGAAGGTCGCGACGCGGGCACGATGAAGGCCCTCCCATCCGACGGCTTCACCTTCGAGCCACTCGAACGTGGCATCGGCATCCTGCGCCAGAAGCGCCTTGAGCACGAACTTGCGCTCGCCGACTCGTCGACCGAGCTCGAGCTCCCCCGCTGCCCGCTCGAGGTCCGAGCGCACCAGGATCATGCCGCTTCTGACCGGCACCAGGAGGCTTTCGAGGAATGTCTCGCCCCCTCGCTCTCTCGGGTCCTCGAACGCCGGCGCCTCGCGCAGATGAAGGGACAAGGTCTCCTGAGCCGTCAGTGACTCGGCCTCGGCGACGATGACTTGGCGCAGGAGCCTGCCCCACCGGCCGTAGTAGTCATCGGCGATCTGCTCCAGCTTGTTCAGGAAGACCGGCAGCCAGCTCGCCATGTGCTCCCAGAAGAACGCCCGGCGGGCGTGACTCCAGAACGCCTCGGTTTTGTCGTCGTCGGCGTTCTCCCGGAGCTCGCAGAGCCGCGCGTAAAGCGAGAGCATCAGCGCCAGGTGGTCGCACTCCCGCGGCGGCGTCTCGTCGAGAACGCGCCAGAACCCGGCGATGCGGTCGCGTGCGTCACCACCGAGCATGCCTTCCGGGCCGAGATAGACCGACGCATAGGGGTAGAGCTGAAAGAGGAACACCTCGCTGTAGGTGGACGCGCCAGGCGGACTCCCCAGCTCGAGCAGGTCCGCCACACACCGGTGCTCCTCGACCGGCGGCTCGACCAGCGTGCCGAGAGCGCGGAAGATCTCCATCGGGCGATCTTACAGAGGTCCGATGACCGCTCACCTACGAGGAAGCGGCCGACGAACCTGTCGGTTGGAAATAAGGGGACACCATTCTCGCAGCAGGCGATGAACTCCTACATGTCGATTGGCTGCTCTGATGCTATATCGCCCGTCCGCGACCTGTCGGATGGTGTCCCCCTGTTCCCCCTCCGGCGAGGAGCGGTGACAGGAAACCTCCCGCCCCAAACCCCGCTATCCAGTCACCGCCGTAGCCTACTTCTCCGCAGGAATAGGGGGACACCATTCTCGCAGCAGGCGATGAACTCCTACATGTCGATTGGCTGCTCTGATGCCATATCGCCCGTCCGCGACCTGTCG
>JAOTUP010000226.1 GCA_029863825.1 Acidobacteriota bacterium
TCCAGGAAGTCCACTAGAGACGCGGTCTCTGCGTGGGTCAGATCCAGCCCGACCTGCATCCTGGTCATGATTCTGACCGCCTCACCGAGATCCTCGACGCTCCCATCATGGAAGTAGGGTCCGGTCTCGGCCACGTTACGCAGCGCGGCTACCTTGAAAACGAACCTGTCTTGGTCTTCGCCGGTCTCGGCAAACCGACCCTCGTCGATCGTCTCGCTCTTGGTGTGTTCCCAGTAGTCTCCCTGAAGACCGAACTTGCGGAAGCTGTAACCGCCGATCGCGTAGCCATTGTGACAGGACGAGCACCCGAGCTCCATGAACTTCCTCAGACCCTCCTGCTCATCGGCAGCCAACGCTGACTGGTCGCCATCGAGGTAGTCATCAAAACGAGAGGGCGTCAAGAGCGTGCGCTCGAATGCGCCCAGCGCCTTCTCGACATTTGCATAGGTCAGCGGCGGATCTTCGCCAGGAAACGCCTCGGAAAACAGTGTCCGGTAGCCCTCGATCCGCGAGAGGCGCTCGACGAGAAATTCCTTGCTTGGAATTCCCATCTCGATCGGATTGAGGATCGGCATACCGGCCTGCTCTTCGACATCCTTCGCTCGCCCATCCCAGAACTGCGCCAGGTGAAGCGCCGCATTCAGGACCGTCGGCGAATTGCGAGGCCCGAATTCTCCCCCGTCTCCTGGCGAGGTCGGCAGATTGTCGACGCCGAACTCAGCCAGCACATGGCAGGAATCACAGCTGACGTTCCCGTCCTTGGACAGCCGGGTATCGAAGTAGAGCGTCTTGCCAAGCTTGACCTTCGCTATTGTGAGCGGGTTGTCGGCGTCTGGAACCTCGGTCGGCAACGGAAAGAAGCGGATCTTCGCCTGCTCCCAGAGCTTTTCGCCGCGCAGGGTGGCAAACGGATCTTCAGCGACAACGGTCCAGGCAGACACCAGCCCAGCAACCACCGCAACGATCACGAGTTTTCTCATCGTCGGTCTCCTTCTCATCTCGAATCCTCCCGCATGCTCTCCACGACTTTGAGCAGCGTACGGCCGCTCAACTGTCGGACAAACACCTTTCCGGGTAGTCGTTGGCCCGCTCCTTTGTGTGAGCTGGATCCGCGGCATCACGGCGCCGGGATCACCCTCTATTGAGAGACATCGGGCAGTCGCTCGGTTCCCTTGATCGACCAGCCTGGGTCAACCTCCTTCGCGACACTCGAAGCTCTCTGCGAACCGGGTCCGAGCTCTCACACTGGTCGACCGACCACCCGGGAATTGAGAGCCCGTCAGCCTTCCGCATCCAGGGAACGCTGATCTACAGCTTCTGAATCACCGATTCGCCTCGAATGTCCGCTGTCAGGCAAACGCCTCGGGGTCTTTGCCCGCCGTGGACACAAGATCCGAAAGCCTCTCGAGATGCTTCGGCGAGAGCTCGACGAAAAGCCCCGTCGACTCGGCCGCCAGGATGCCGCCGGCAAGCTCGAGCCGGGCTCGCACGTGGATCTTGCGGCCGTCGACGCGCTCGACCCGAGCTTTAAGCGACGCAGTGGTCGCGAGCGGAATCATGGTTCGGAAATCGACTTCGATGTGCGCTGCGACAACGCGGTGGCCGACGAGCCAGGCGCTGAAGCCCATTGCCTCGTCCAGGAGCGCCGCCACCGCCCCGCCGTGGACGTGCCCGGGCGGGCCCTCCGTCCCGGCGCCGAACCATACCCTTCCCATCAGCGCGTCGTCGGCCTGACGCCGGAAGTAGCGCACCCGCAGACGCCGACCTTCCGGCTCGCCCGACACGTAGGATTCCGCCGTCCGCGCTTCGTTGAACTCCTCGATCGGATCCCAGCCAGCCTCGCCGGACAGGTCTTGGTGTGAAGGCTCTCGGGTCATGGCGGAAGCGCCGCGGGCACGATGCCGCGCAACTATGGCTCCTCAATCCCGCGAAAACAAGCCCACCGTCGCGGCGCACCTGCCTGCTCCTGGCTCATCTGCCGGTGTGCGCCTTTACGGGACCAGTTTTTCGACAGGCACATCGATCTCGTAGACGGTCCCGCTGCGTCGACGGGCGATACTGAACCGATCAGCAGTTCTTGCAGCTCGAACGGTATCTGCGGAGCGATGGCCGAATCTCGTTTCGGCGTAGCTGCGTGAGCTCCCTCTTGAGCTCCCGCGCCTGCTGCCTGAGTGCCGAGCGCTCGGGGCTTTCCTGGGGGAGGTCCCGAATCATCTGCCGTAGGTCCCTCAGCTGGTCTCTCATCGGCCTGATCTCGTCCTTGAATGCCCTCAGCTGCGCCCTGAGCGAGTCGCACTCGGTTCGTGACAGGCACTGGGCGTCCGCCGGTGAGACAGCGATCACTCCACCGAAGACGAGCAGGGCGAGCACGAGAACGGGAATACTGCTGCGGATTTTCATGGCCGGAGTCTCCTCTCGAGGGTTCATGTTCACTCATCGCTACTGGAGGCTCGGCCTCCGACATATGAGATGTCGCACAGCGCGTCTCGGTTACAGCGAAGTCGGGAGCAGCACCCGGAGTCGACAGGATCCATCTCCACTCACCCCGACGAGCCCCGCGTCCTAGCGCCGCACCGACCGGCGCATGAGGAGCCCGTAGGTGCCGCCGGCAAGTAGCAAGCCAACGAACCAGGCATAGGTGTATATCGTCGAGAAGAGCGCCGGCACTGCGTCGACGAATCCAGCTGCCGCCGCGAAGCCCGGGACATTCGGCAGCACACCCAGAATCAAAGCCACCAGCGCTGCCGGGTTGTAGCCGCCCCGATACTCGTAGTCACCGCCCCGCCGGTAGAGATCCTCGACCTCGAGTCGGGTGCGCCGAAGCAGGTAGTAGTCGACGAGCAGAATTCCGCCGATCGGACCGAGAAGGGCGGAATAGCCAATCAGCCAGGTGAAGATGTATCCCTGACTCGACTCGATGAGCTTCCACGGGAAGATCGCCACTCCGAGACCGGCGGTCACCAGGGCGCCGAGCCGGAAGGTCATACGATCCGGCGCCAGATTGATGATGGCGTTGGCCGGCGAGACGACGTTAGCCGCCAGGTTCGTCGACAGAGTCGCCACGGACAGGGCGAGAAGCGACAGCAGCACGGCAACGCCGCCTCCCATACGTCCCAGCAGCACCACCGGGTCGGGAATCGCCTCGCCGTAGATCACCACCGTCGCCGACGTCACCGCCACGCCGATGAAGGCGAACAGGGTCATGAAGGTCGGCAGCCCCAGTGCCTGCCCGAGAATCTGATCGCGCTGGCTTTTCGCGTAGCGCGTAAAGTCCGGGATGTTGAGTGACAGCGTCGCCCAGAAGCCGACCATGCCGGTCAGCGCCGGAAAAAACGTCTGCCAGAAACGACCTTCTCGCGGCCCGCCCACAGCGAATTCCGACGGCGCTGCGAGCATCGGCCCGAAGCCGTCGGCCCGCACCCACGCCCAGCCCAGAAGGAGAAGACCCATGACGATCAGAAACGGGGCCGCCCAGCTCTCGAGCACCTTGATCGATTCGATCCCGCGCCAAAAAAGCACGACCTGAAGCGCCCAGAAGAGAAGAAAGCACAGAAGCTCGACACGATTGATGCCCAGGACAAAGAGATCCGAACCGCCCAATCGTCGGCCGGTGAGAGCGACCAGAAGTTGGTAGATCGCCGAGCCCCCGATCCAGGTCTGGATACCAAACCATCCGCAGCCGACGAGCCCCCGCAAGAGGGCCGGGATGTTCGCGCCCAGGACGCCGAAGCTGGCGCGCGCCAGGACCGGAAACGGAATTCCGTACTTTGCCCCCGGATGGCCGTTCAACACCATCGGCACGAGCACGACCAGGTTCCCCAGGCTGACCGTTGCCACCGCCTGCCACCAGTTCATGCCGAGATCGATCAGCCCTCCAGCCAACATATAGGTCGGCACGCAGACCGCCATGCCGATCCACAGCGCCGCCATGTTGAGGACCGACCACGTTCGGCCGGCGGCCGGCGTCGGTGCGAGATCGGCGTTGATCAGCCGTGAATCGCCGCGAGCGACACCGTACGTTGGGGCCTGATTGTGACCAGTCATCGAAAACGCCGCCGCAGACTACCACTGCCATTGGGGACCACCCATCGAGATCCAGACTCTCCGGCCGTCCATAGCGTGCAGCCGGCTACAGGCCAAACCGGTCTTCTGTGGTAGATGTGAAGGGGAACGGGAACCGGCGCTCTTTGATTTGTGCCCAGGCCCATCTGGAGGATCGAGATGACTGTCCATCGTGCCACCCTGTTGCTGCTCTTGGTCTCGCTTGTCGCGATGCCGACGGCCCCGCTTTCAGCCACCAGCTATGTGATGGTCTCGGATGCCGCCCTCGCCGATCAGGCCGGCCTTATCGTCCGCGCCGAGGTCGAGGAACGCTGGGTGTCGTCCGCGTCGGGAAAGGTCATGACCCACTACCGTGTCGCCGTCGAAGAGGTCCTCAAAGGAGACGTGCCGGGTTCGGGTCTCGAGATTCGAGTGCTGGGAGGCGTCGACCTCGAGCGAAACCAGGCGCTCAAGATCTGGGGCATGCCGAATTTTCGTGCCGGGGAGTCCGCTCTTCTGTTCCTGAGGGGCAATGACGACGGGAGTTACCATGTGCTCCATATGCTGCTCGGAGCGTTCCATCTCCGTAGCGGCTTCGCAGCTCGCGCTCTCGACGAGGACCCTGTCATCCCGGCTTCGACCGAAGAAGGGCGCTCCTCTGCTCGCCCGCAGCGACACACGGAGCGCTTTACGTCCTGGATCGAGGACCGCGCTCGAGGCG
>JAOTUP010000227.1 GCA_029863825.1 Acidobacteriota bacterium
AGCGGTCGATTCGGCCCTTTCGTCAAGTGCGGCAGCGAAACACGATCGATCGGCGCCGAGGACGACGTCTACGAGATCGGTCTCGATCGCGCTTTGGAGCTTCTCGCACAACCCAAGAAAGGTCGGCGGCGCGCCGCGCGCACGGTGCTGCGCGAGCTCGGCTCCGACGACGCGGGAGCACCCGTTCAGCTTCTCGACGGCAATTGGGGACCCTATCTCTCCAATGGCACGCTCAACGCGTCGCTCCCCAATGGACTGGACCCGCAGTCGATTGATCTCGAATCCGCCGTCGCCATTCTCGCCGAGCGGGGCAAGGCACCGCGGCGCGGGCGTCGAGCGTCGAAGAAGGCCTAGGCTCGGTCTCGCCGGTCCGCCTCGTCGCGATCGTCGAACAGCTCACCCGCCCGTCACCGAGCAGTTCAGGATACTCCTTCCTATAATGGCCTGATGAATCAACGGCCCGTGCACGTCATCGGCGGCGGCCTCGCCGGCGCCGAGTGTGCCTTCCAGTTGGCCCGTCGACGGGTGCCGGTGGTTCTCCATGAAATGCGGCCGGCTTCCATGACTGCCGCCCACCGGACCGGCGGCCTCGCCGAGCTTGTCTGCAGCAACTCGTTCCGCAGCGACGATCCGCTGCATGCCGCCGGGTTGCTGAAACGCGAAATGGAGTTCTTCGATTCGGTGATTCTCAGTGCGGCGCGCCAGTCGGCGGTCCCCGCCGGGAGCGCCCTGGCGGTAGACCGCCATTGCTTTGCGCATCTCGTCACCTCGACTATCGAGGCTCACCCCTTGATTCACATTCATCGCCAAGAGGTCAAGGTGCTCCCAGAGGGGGATGTCGTCCTGGCAACGGGCCCGCTGACCTCGCCGTCCCTGTCTGACGCGTTGACCGATCTTCTGGGTGTCGACCATCTGTATTTCTACGATTCGATTGCGCCGATCGTCGATGCCGACAGCCTGGACCGGGCGAAGCTCTTCTGGGGCTCCCGCTATGGCAAGGGTGGCGGCGAAGACTATCTCAATGCCGCGATGACGAGAGCCGAGTATCACGCATTCCACCAGGCGCTCCTGGAGGCCGAGGTCGTTCCACTGCACGAGTTCGAGAAGACCCTGTTTTTCGAGGGCTGCCTTCCTGTCGAGGAGCTCGCCCGTCGTGGGATCGATACCCTCCGCTTCGGACCGATGAAGCCGGTCGGGCTGACGGCTCCCGATGGCGGTCGACCGTACGCTGTCGTCCAGCTCCGGCAGGAGAATCTAACCCGCAGTCACTTCAATCTCGTCGGCTTCCAGTCGCGCTTGAAATGGGGCGAGCAAAAGAGAGTTTTCAGCATGATCCCTGGTCTCGAGCGCGCCGAGTTCGTCCGCCTCGGCCAGGTTCACCGCAACACATTTATCAACGCGCCAGCCCACTTGAATCGTTTCTACCGCCTCAGGAAGCGTCCCAGGATCCGCCTCGCGGGGCAAATCACCGGCGTCGAAGGGTACCTGGAATCGGCCGCGACCGGTCTCGCCGTAGGGCTCTATATCGCTTTCGAACGCCGCGGCCAGCCGGCCGATCCGCTGCCGACGACGACAGCCTTCGGGGCCCTGGCTCGCCACCTCGTCGAGTCACGTCCTGATCACTTCCAGCCCGCCAATATCAACTACGGCCTCTTTCCTGAGCTCGATACGCCACTGCCGAAGACACAGCGCCGAGCCGCCCTCGCAGCCCGCGCTCGAAGCGCATTGAACGAGTGGGCTCGGCGGCACGATTCGGGCCTGCAAGAAGTGATGGTCGCGTCCGCCTAATGCGCGTCCTGATCAACCGGTTCATCGAGCACTTGCGGGACGACCGCAACCTCTCGCCGCATACGCTTCGCGCGTACGCCGGCGACCTGCAACGGTTTCTGGATTTTCTTGCCGGCGACTTCCTCGCGAAGAAACCCGCCGATGTGCACCCGACGCATGTCGACGCACTCGCCGTTCGCTCATTCCTCGCCTCCCTGGCACGGGCCGGAGCAGGGCGAAAGACCCAGTCCCGGGCGCTGTCGTCGGTTCGCTCGCTTCTGCGCTACGCCTGTCGCGAGGAAATCCTCGACTATAACCCCGCACTTTCCGTGCGTACACCCAAACAGCCGCAGACCCTTCCCCGTCATTTGAGGCCGGGTGAAATCGAGACGTTGCTCGACGCGAGCGCGGGCTCGGAACCGCTCGACTGCCGCGACCGTGCCATTCTCGAGCTCCTCTATGCCACCGGTTTGCGAGTTGGCGAGCTTGTCGCCCTCGACTGGGAGAACCTCGACATTCGAGGTCGAGTGCTTCGAGTCATGGGAAAAGGAGGCAAAGAGCGCATGGTGCCTTTCGGCGGCCACGCCGCTCGCGCGCTCGATGTCTGGCGTGCGGCGGCGGCGGAGATCCGCTCCGCCGGCGAGAGTGAACGTGAACCTGTCTTTCTCAACTATCGCGGCGGTCGGCTGAGCGCTCGCTCGGTGCGTCGCATCATCGATCGACGAGTCGGCGATGCGGCACTTGCAGCCGGCGTTCATCCCCACACCCTCAGACACACGTTCGCGACCCATCTGCTCGAAGGCGGCGCCGATCTGCGTGCCATCCAGGAGCTTCTGGGGCACAGCTCCCTGTCGACGACTCAACGCTACACCCATCTCGAGATCGAGCGCTTACAGCGCGTCTATCGCGACAGCCATCCACGGGCGCGGCAAAAGAAGGCAGGCGCGGCTCAGAAGAGGGCAGCGCCGCCCGAGGGTTCGGATTCAGGTTCGCAGGCGTGAGGGCGTGAGGAAAAGTTCAACATCGGAGTCCCACGCCAGGCATTCGCGGCGCTTCCGTCTCTCCTCGATCTGAAAGAGTTTTCATGCAGCCTGGCGTCCTGCGGACCTCAGACGTCCAGGTTCATTTCCACCCCATCACCCCATTGCCTCCCGGCGTCATGCTTCGTCGCACTGGTACAATCGCTCCCCCGTGAAGAAGACCCGGTCCACGACAGTTCTCATGGTGCGACGGGAGGATGCCGTGTGCATGATCTCCGACGGACAGGTCACCTTCAACAACACGGTGCTGAAGGCCTCCGCCGGCAAGGTCAAGCGGACCGGCAAAGGCAAGGTCCTCGTCGGATTCGCCGGCGGCGCCGCCGACGGACTGGCTCTGTTCTCGCGCTTCGAAGGCAAGCTGGACGAGTACCAGGGCAACCTCGAGCGCGCCGTTGTGGAGTTGGCCAAGGACTGGCGCACCGACCGAGCCCTGCGACAGCTCCAAGCACAGATGATAGTGGCCGACGCGGACAAGAGCTTCCTCGTCTCCGGCAACGGCGACCTGCTGCAGCCTGACGAAGGGCTCCTCGCCATCGGTTCGGGAGCCAACTACGCACTGGCCGCCGCTCGCGCTCTGCTGCTCCACACTCAGCTCTCTGCTCGTCAAGTCGCTGAAGAGGCAATGCGCGTTGCCGCCGAGATCTGCATCTACACCAATGCCCACTTCACCATCGAGGAGCTGTAGCACCGGTGGCCGATCCACGGCTCGAAGATCTGAAGCCGCGCGAGATCGTCGCTGAGCTCGATAAGTTCGTGGTCGGCCAAAAGGCGGCGAAGCGCGCGGTTGCCATCGCGCTGCGTAACCGCTGGCGCCGCCAACAGCTGGATCCGGCAGTGGCAGAGGAGATCCTGCCGAAGAACATCCTGATGTTCGGTCCCACCGGTGTCGGCAAGACCGAGATTGCTCGACGGCTGGCGCGGCTGGCCAATGCACCTTTCCTCAAGGTGGAGGCAAGCAAGTTTACCGAGGTCGGGTATGTGGGTCGGGATGTCGAATCGATGATCCGCGATCTCGTGGAGATCGCGGTCGGCATGCTGAAGGAGGAGACCAGGCGATCGGTCAAGGAGCGAGCTGCCGAGGCCGCCGAGGAGCAGCTCCTCCAGCTTCTCGTTCCCAGCCGTCCCCCGGCGTATGCCGACACCCCGGAAGCCGGGGACTTTCGGGAGACGGTCGAGAAGTTCCGCACCAAGTTGCGAACCGGCGCACTCGATGAGCGACAAGTCGAAGTCGAGGTCGACGATCCGAGCACGCCGAGCTTCGAGATGTTCACGCCACAGGGCGTCGAGGAGGTCGGGATCAACCTCCAGGACATGATGCCGGGGCTCTTCGCCAAACGTCGCAAGCAGAGCATGACCGTCAAGGATGCCCGCGGCGTTCTCGAACAGCAGGAGGCTGAGAAGCTGATCGACAGACACCAGGTCAATCGTGAGGCTCGCACGCGGGTCGAGCAAGGAGGCATCATCTTTCTCGACGAGGTCGACAAGATCGCCAGCCGCGAGCAGCACGGCCCAGACGTTTCCCGTGAGGGCGTCCAGCGCGACCTTCTGCCTATCGTCGAAGGAAGTACCGTGGCGACTAAGTACGGTCCCGTCAAGACGGATCACATCCTCTTCATTGCCGCCGGCGCATTCCACATGGCAAAGCCCTCGGACATGATTCCCGAGCTCCAGGGGCGCTTTCCGATTCGTGTTGAACTGGACGCCTTGACCGAGCATGACTTCGTCCGCATCCTGACTGAGCCCGAGAACGCTCTCACGCGTCAGTACGCGGCGCTCTTGTCGACCGAGGGCGTAAGCCTCGAGTTCCGAGACGACGCGGTTCGCGAACTGGCGCGACTCGCAGTCGAGGTCAATGCGACTACCGAGAACATCGGCGCGCGAAGACTGGCCACGCTCCTGGAGCGGCTTCTCGACGAGGTGTCGTTCGGGGCGCCGGACATGCACGGA
>JAOTUP010000228.1 GCA_029863825.1 Acidobacteriota bacterium
TGCCGGCCAACTGGGAGCTCACCTCGATCGCCTGCGACGACCCCGACAGCACTGGCAGCCTCCCCGCCGCCACCGCCAGCTTCGCCCTCTCGGTGGCCGACATCGAGGCCCAGTCGACGACTGCGCCGACCATCACCTGTACCTTCGCCAACTGCATTCTGGACCTGGTTCTGACCGGCGAGATCGTCACCGGCGTTCGGAGCTACGAAGCCTGCGACACCATCACCGCCACCGCCTTCACCGTCGCCTCAGACGCCGGCAGCACCGACGTCACTTTTCGGGCGCGTACCGCCGTGGTGCTCGGCGAGGGCTTCATCGTCGAGGCGGGGACCAGCTTCACCGCCACGATCGATCCGGGACTGTAGGCGCGCCTGCGCGAGGTGCGCTGGTGCGCTGGGGAGAAGAGATGGTGCCCCGGCGCCATCTCTTCCGCATTCCATCGAGTAGAGTGGCACCTCAGTCGGGGGGTGTCCATTCTTGCAGTATTCGTGTGGCACCTCAGTCTGGTCTGCGGTTACTCCACCCGCGCCCCGCAACAGTACAGGCTCACCTCTCCGCAGTGGTCCTCCCTGCAGCGGAGGCCGGAGGTCAGTCGGCCGAGGGAGCAGTCGAGCCACTGGCCGGGCTGCTCGGAGCTCCACTGGCTCCACTCGCACTCTTTGGTGTTGACCAGTCGCTGGGACTTGAACGCGTAGGGCAGGATGTTGTCGCAGTAGGGCCCGTTGCAGGCAAGGCCGCTGAGGAATCTCTTGGTCTGAAAGGAGTTGGGAAACTCCTCGGAGATGATCCGGGAGCTCAGCTCCTTTGCGGAGGGATCTGGCCCGCCCTCCAAGTAGGGGCAGCACAGGAGGTCCTTGTTGTCGCAGTAATCACCGCTGCATCGGAGGCCGCGAAGGGCGTAGCCCGAGGGGCAGCGGCGCGCGTTACCACCCTCGTCGGAAACTCGCGCCAGGAAGACACACGGCTCGTTGATGAGCATCTGCACGAGCTCGCTGACCTGAGCGGCTCCCTGTTCCTGCATAGGAGCTGCAAACGCCGTCCCCTGCTGCACCAGGGCCACCACTTGGGCCGGTTCTGCAAAGGCCGAGCAGTCATCCGTTGGTGTCAACGGGTGCTCGCTTGCCCCGGCAATGACTTGGGTCAACTTGCACCCCGTGGTCTCGCGGAGAACTGCCCTGCCCCAGGGCTCGAGTCGGAGAATTGTGTCCTTCTCTAGTGCCTGCCCCGGCTCGAGACCTTCCGGCTCCAGCACTCCGACGACCCCTACGACCACGAAGTCCGAGGCCATGATTGGTGGCGCCAGCAGGACAGCGAGAAGCGCTATGGTGGTCACGCCGATTTTCTTCATCGCACCGAACCTCCAAGTGAGCACATCGTAACAAAGGTCCGGCTCGGCCAGATGCCACGGGCCCTTCCCGGCGGACCGCAGGCGAGTAGCAGAGCAAGACCGGCCGGTAGCGCAGGAGGCCGATCCAACCGACTCGCCGAACCGTAGGTCTCGCGGCAGCGGTGCGAGCGGCGCCCATCACTCGTAAAGCCCACTTCTTTTCGAGCGTCGGTGGGACTTGCTGAGGGCCGACGTGGTAGAAGAACTGATGCTCCCGGAGTTCTTGATCACCGAGTTCCAAGCCCTGTTGCGGCCGCTCGAGCTCCTGCTGACGTCGGTCAACAGGTTCTGGGGGCTCGGAGCCTCCCTGCTGTTGCCGGCGCTAGTTTTTTGGCTCGGTGGCTGCGAGCGAGGCTTCCGCGCGGCTTGGATCACCGCCCTCTCGGGGAGCCTCAACACGCTGTTCAAGTGGGCGCTGGCCATGCCGCGGCCGTTCTACGTGAGCGATCGGTTCACGCCGCTCAAGCTGACCGACGGCTACGGCATGCCCTCGGGCAATGCGCAGGGGCCCGCGACCTTGCTCCTGGCTCTCGCCAAGAACGGTCCGCGCTGGATCTGGGTCGTCGGCGTGCCGCTCGTCCTGCTCGCGGGAGTGGCCCGCATCTACTACGGAGTCCATAGCGTCAACCAGGTTCTGGTGGGCTGGGGCCTCGGTATCGCCATCGCCATCTTGGCAATGGCCGCCGAACGCCCTCTGGTCGATGCCGCCAAGCGTCTCGGCTCCCGGCAGCGAATCGGAGCGCTGCTCCTGCTGGCCGGGATCGTGTTCCTTCTCTGGCATGCGGTCGCCATGTGGTCGATCCACCAGAAGCCGCCCCCGGCGGAATGGGCGGAGCGCTTTGCCGAGTTGCAGGTCGAGCTCGACGAGCAGGACGAGCCGTACAGCCTGGTCGTGCCCGCCGAAGCCGGTGACATCACAGGCCTTCTCCTCGGCTTCGGCCTGGTTGCGCTCGCGTTCCTCTCGCGCGGCTGGCCCCGGCTCGAACGACCGCGCGAGCGCTTGATTGCGGTCGGGATCGGCATCCCCACCTACTTCCTGTGGTCCAAAGGTGCCGGAGTCGTCATCACAGGCCTCGTCGCGGTAAGTAAGGGACTCGTCTTCTCGCTCCTGTTGATTCCGCCTGTCGCAACGCTTCCGGTCACCCTCTTCCTGGTGGTTCCGGTTGTCGCCCAACGATTGACGCGACGGCGCGAACGCTGATCGCCTCCGCCCGCGCCATTCCCCAGAGGAGACCCGGATCGCTCTTGCACCTCTGGTAGTGCGCTCGGGAAGAGTGCTCTCAACCGGGGGTGGCACCTGAGGTTCGAGCCCTCACACGAACTCGAGACGCTCCTCGGGTCGGAGAAACGCGACGGCGAGGGCGATGTAGGCAACAGGGAACAGCAGCAGGCTGAACACCGACAGAATCACGGTGAGTCCGCAGAGCCCCATCGCCAGGCTAAGGGCGGCAAACACCAGAAGGGGAGTTCCGAATCGGCGCCCCTGAATGAGGAGCATTAGCCCGAGAATCGCATCGATGATCCCGAACACGCCGATCGAGATGATCCAGAACACCGTCGTCACAGCTTGGGCCGTTGCGCTCGTCGTCGAGTCAGCAATCGTGAAGAACGACTGGAGGAGAAACGACCCGCCGTAGTTCACCACCGTCCAGCCGATTGCGAGCGCAATGATGACGTCCAGACCGCGGTAGCTGTAGCGTTCATAGAGCATTCTCTTGAGCTCGACGAGCACGTAGATCGCGACACCTCCGAAGACCAGCAACAGGAAGTCGGATGTCAAGAGCCCGACGGTTCGCTTCGTTACGTTGAGGTCGAATGCCGCCTGCTCGATGCCGGCCACGATGAAGGCCGTGGGCATCAACCCAGCCGCGGCGATTGTGGCCCAGCCTGCGACGAGAAACCGATTCTCACTCATGTTCTTTCCCTTCCCGCACCATTGCGTTCATCCTCATCGGAGCGCGCCAGGAGATCTCCGGGCTGACATTCGAGCTCCCGGCAGATCGCGTCCAGGGTCGCGAAACGGATGCCTCTCACCTTGCCCGTCTTGAGGAGCGAGAGATTGGTGATGGAAATGCCGATCCGGCCCGAAAGCTCGGTCAGCGTCATCTTGCGTTTCACCAGCATCAGGTCGAGGTTCACCGTGATTGCCATCTCGATCACGTCTCCTTACTTTATGTACGACATAATAGATTTTATGTTTTACATAAAAAAAGTCAAGAGGTCAGGGCTTTCGGCCGAGATGGCCACAGAACGCGTTCGCCTCGGTCGGAGTGGCTGAGCGTCGGGGGTCTCGTATACTCGCGGCTTCGTACCCCGACCGAAGGAGGACCGTCGAATGAAGAAGGTGATGATTGTCTTTGCAGCGTGCTCCCTGTGCCTCGGCACCGTGGGCTTTGCCGACCACCACGAGAACGGTGAAAGCCAGGAAGGCCACGCTCCCACCGAGGCCGGCATGCCGCCCATGGGCCCGCCCGAACAGATCAAAGAGATCGAAGGCATGAACGGTGAGTACGAAGTGAAGTTCTACTACAAGATGGACCCGGCGAGCGAGGAGTGGATCGAGACCCCAGCCACCGCGGTGGTGAGCATGGTGGCCGGCGGCGCGGCCCAGCAGCTGCTGTACGAGGGCGAGATGATGGGAATGCCGTTCAGAGGCCTCGGACTTACCACCTACGACCGCGAGACCGGGAAGTGGCAGATGACCTGGATCGACAGCATGGGGGCCAGGACTTCGACGTACACCGGTGACTTTGAGGACGGGATGCTTGTGGTCGAGGGCGAGGACAAGGGGCAGGGCATGACGTTCCAGTCCCGGCTCACCACCTACAACATCACTGACGAGGGCTACGACTGGAAGTACGAGATGTCGACTGACGGCACGAGCTTCATCGAGGGGGCGAAGGCCACTTACAGGAAGAAGTAGACCTGCCGTCCCTGCCACCGGCCTCCGTCGAGCACCAGCTGCCCGATCTTCGCCATGTCAATGGGCCGCAGGTGAAGCGCTCCGGCCAGTAATTGGTATCCCTCGGACCTGCGCCCTTCCCAGTCCCAGGCCGTGATTCCGAGCGGCGCAAATAGCGTCTGCGCCGCCAACTCGTCGGCGTACATCCCAGTAACACGCGGCGCAGGATCCCTCCCAACAGCTCGATGTCCGAGTTGTTTGTAGAGCCAGCGGCTGCCGGGCTGGTGAACCACCCGGCGGCCCAGGACCTCGTCGAACAGCTCCGGTCCCTCCGGCCCGGTCCGCAGGATCTCCTGAGGCTCCCAGTCCAGCCCGGCCGTCATGGTCAGCAGGTGCTCGAGCGTCACCTTCTCCCAACCGGGACCTGCCGTCATTGCGCGCGCGGGAAACCACTCGAGGACCGG
>JAOTUP010000229.1 GCA_029863825.1 Acidobacteriota bacterium
ACGGGACCGTCCGTCGACGCCATCGAGACCGTAAAATCACGCATCATCTCGTGATAGCGCAGAAAGTACTGCTTGATCACCCACGCCTTGTACCCGAGGCAGAGCATGAAGCGCTCAGCACCGTGCTCGCCGTAGATTTTCATGATGTGCCAGAGAATCGGCATGCCGCCGATCTCGACCATCGGCTTGGGTCGCAGCTCAGTTTCTTCTCGGAGGCGTGTGCCTTGTCCGCCGCAGAGGATTACCACGGGAAGCTCGGAGATTGTCGACTTCTGGGACATGGGGGAGTTCTCCGGCAGATGAGTTTCCTACCCGCGGTCGGCGGGGGCTTTCGGTCCGAAAAACGAGACAGCGGAGGAGACTCGGCCTCACTCCGCTGGCGAGACTGTACCACAGGGCTTGAGCTGCTACGGTAGATAGCCGAGCGCGGCAAGACCAGCTTCAGTGTCGGGATCAAGCCGACGCCAGAGAGGTTGTGCGATGACGCGGAGCCGGTAGCGTAGGAGCAGTTCCGTGAGCAATTCTCGGCTCCCGTTCGCGTCGGCATAACGATCGACCGTCCCCAGCGGATCCTCGGTGAGGTCGAAGAGCTCGTTACGGGTCAGGTCGACTCCACGGACCTTGAAAGAGAGGCAACGAGGATCCTTCGAGAGGCCCAAAGCGCGTGGCGAATCACAACTCGCAGTCGCCAGGGAGACACGGGTTCTCGACCTCTGCGGATCGAGTCCGAGGCGGAAAGTCTTCCATCGCGTCGTCGCGAGGAGGGGCTGACGCTCATCACCGTTGACCGCCACGGCGATCTCGCGAGGGCGGTGAAAGGCGACGACATCGAGCGACATTTCCTGATCGGCGGCGTCGAAGCTCGCTCTACCGCTGACCCAGGTTCCGTCCGGCTCCTCTCTGTAGGTCGTCTGAACGAGCTGCTGGAGCCGACCGGCGCGCGAGAAAAGCACGCTCTCTTGCCGGGCCCAGCCTGACGCTTCGGCATAGGCCCACGAGCCGTCGTCTGCCGCCCCGCGGCCAAGGTCGACGACATTCTCGCCTGAAGCGGAGGGCAGGGGCGGCAGTCCGGCGAGGTGGACGAGTGTCGGGCCGACGTCGACCGTCTCGGCGAGACGCGACGATCTCCCGGCATGCCGTCCATCGGGAGACAGGATTATGAACGGAACGCGCACGTTCTCGAGATATGTGGTGGGCCATTCGGATGGACGATTCTCTCCCAAGCTGTGTCCACGATCACCAACGATGAGGATGGTCATCTCGCGTCGGACTTTCGTCTTGTCGAGCGCTACGAAGAACCGCTCGAGTTCCCGATCCAGAGCCCGCGCAGCGTCCGCATATCGCGATCTGTGGGGCGACTGGGCGTCTGGGTCGCTCGTGGTAAGGACCGGTCCGAGATGCAAGAAGAGAAAGAACCGGTCGCGTCTGCGAAGCTCGTCAAGCGAGTGGAGACCGCGTTCGAGGACTGCCCGCGCCCGCGGAGCAGAATCTTCGACGGTAAAGACGTCGAAGCCGCGATGGAATGCAAAGCGTGGCGTGAGGAATCCTCCCGCCGTGTGACCGGCTGTGTGGAAGCCGTGAGCAGACAAATGCTCGGTGAAGGTCCCTACGGCCCGAGAGAGCTCGTGTTCGGGCAACTGGACACCGTGCTCGCTGGCGTACAGGCTGGTCATCAGGCTCGTCTGAGCTGGGAGCGGTTGGGGTGAAGCGGCGATCGCCCAGTCGAAGACGAGAGCCTCCTTCGCCAGCGACGCGAGAAACGGCGTCGCGGCGTCGTTGCCGTACAGACTCAAGGCGTCGGCACGCGCCCCACCGAGAACCAGCAGCAGGTAGCCACGCGCCGGGCCGAGCTCCGGGGACGCCTTCTCGGCAAGTCTGAAACACGCGAGAGTGAGGATGGAAGCGAGACCGCAGGCGATCCCGGTCAGCTGCGAGCGACGGCTGCGGGGCCGGCGGATCATGGTCGGGCTTCGGGATCCAGCACCGTCAAGGAGGCACCGAGGTAGAACTGGGGCTCGAGGAACTGCCCATCGGGCCGACGAGGATTGCGGCCGGTGACGCAATGAACTGAGAGTTCGTAGACGAACAGCAGCTTGCCGAGTTGATCGCTCTTGCGCTTGGCCGGTCCGAGGGCCATCTCGACTATTTGTGATGGTGGCGGCGATTTGTCGGCCACAAACGAGAGCTCGCGAGCGTCGCCTCCTGAATCGATGCGCACGGTATTTCGAGCGGCCAGACTTTGAACCTCGAGTCGCAGAGTCGAGGCCGGCTTGGGCGACAGGATGGTGATTTCGGTCGTCTCCGCTCCGCGCACCCAGATGATGCCCCGTCCCCGATCTGCGGCTCGAAAGAGGTCCCGTCGACCGTGGAACGTCATGCCGTGCCGCGTGAGGACGTCGTAACCCGGCACCTTGCTGCGAATCGATACTTCCAAGGGAAACAGCTGATGAATCGGGCCGCGGGCGTGAGCCTGCAACGTCGGCTCGGGAACCGGCGCGCCGTAGGGCGTCACGAGGGCGGGACCGACCAGCAGGGTCGCGGCGGCAAACCCCGCCGGCACGATCCACCGCGGGCGCAGACGGGTGACTAGAAGCAGGAAAGCGGGATAGACATTGGCGTAGTAGCGGTTGCCGACAAAGCCGGCGCCGCCGTGCCAGTTGAAGAAGATCCAAAGGAGAAGGAATACGGCGATCGCTGCGAGCCCGGCGACCAGCAGCCAGCGGTCGAGCGAGCGTCTGTCATTGACGAGAAACAGACAGGTCGCAAGCACCGCGAACGGCATGTAAAGCAATACGCCAGTGTGACGGCCCCAAAGAAAGTACCCGGCGTTTTCTCCCAGCAGCCGTGGTCGGAGTTCGGGAATTCGGAACATCCAGCGAAAGGAATTCAACGACTCTCGGTCGGCCCGGGCGCTTCGCCGGAAAGGGGCGACCAGCTCATCCAGCTTCTCCGGATCCTCCACCTTGACGCCGCCACGGGCGGCGCCCAGGTAGGGAGTTGGGTGGCCGGTGAGGAGCGTCGACGTGCCCGCAATGGCGGCCATGGCGATGATGGCGGCGAGGACCCACGTCAGGGCAGCCCTCAACCCGCGGTGCCGCAACACGATGAGGACGATCGGAACACCGAGGAGAGCGAGCATGGGCTTGTTGTAGACGGCGATGGCGAGAACGGCCCCGGATGCTGCAGATCGCAGGTCTGGATGGCGCAGCGCAGCAAGGAATCTGGCGCCGAGGCCAGCGCCGTCGGCAGGTCGCGCCTCTGTAAGAGCAAGGTAGGCACTCGCGGCGACAGAGAACATGTTGAAGACTTCAGGTTGCAGCCAGAATGCATACACGAAGCTTGGACCGAGGAGAAAAAAGCCGCCGGAGAAGAGAGCGGATTCGCCATCCGGGTTCCAGCGTCGCAGATACGATGCGCCCATCCAGATCATGATGGCGACCAGTGCGAGGTTGAAGGAGATCATGCCGCGATCACCGAACCAGCCTGCGAACGGGGCGGTGAGAAGAGAGTACAAGAACGGTTTCCCGAACTTGGTTGTGACCCAGCCGTCATCGGACAACAGGATGAGGTTCTCGACCGGAACGTGAGGGAAGCGATCGAAGAGACGTCTCAGATCCTGGGGCTCGCAGACGATGTCACCGTCGTGGAAGAAACTGAGCGCCATCAAGTAGTAGGCAGGCTCGTCGGCCTTGAGCGTAGGCGGCATGCCCGGAGAGCTGACGGCAAGCGGCAGCAGCATCAAGAACAGCGTCAGGCACAGGAGGGTCCTGTGGGTGGAAGTGCTCATCGGGCGTGGGAAGTGTACTTGAAGGCACGCGCTCACGCCGACGCCGGGGACCTTCGATTCGACTGCTATCTCAGATAGCCCAGCGCGCGCAGGCTGCGTTCCAGCTCGGCATCCAATTCAGCTTTCTCCGTCGCCCAGATCGCCGGATCGGAGGCGATCTTACGGGCGATGAGCGACTCGAGGTAGCCGGTCAAGACGGGTCGCTCGCGCGACAGATCATTGCGCTCCTCGGAGTCTCGCGTCCACCGGAACAGGCTGATTCGAGGCGTCCCCCTGGAGGTCTGCCGAACGATGAGTTTCCACTCTCCATCGACCACCGCCACGCTGTGATGCCCATCGAGCGACAGGTGAGCGTAGGCGCGGCCAAGTGGGAGCTCTTTCAGGTCCGGCGGTGAACCCGAGATCGCTGGCAATACGCTCTTGCCGTCGAGATCGGCAGGGATCCCGACGCCGAGATAGTCGAGGAGCGTCGGGAGCAGGTCTACATGACCGGTCAGCGGCCGGACTTCGCGCCCGTGACCGACGTCCGGGAATCGGATTGCCAGAGGCACGTTGAGAGTTTCCGAATGGAGGTTCTTGCCGTGCTGCCAATCTCCATGTTCGAAGAACTCTTCTCCGTGATCGGAGAGGAACACGACGATGGTCTCTTCGAGGAGAGCCGCTGAATCGAGGAACTCGAGAAGCTCGCCGAAACTCGAATCATTGAATGCGGCCGCTCCGTCGTAGAGAGCGCGTAATCGTTCTGCGTGCGCGGCGAGTTCGGGTGGCGCGGGAAAGGCGCTCAGCAGGCGATTGATCGTGCGCATCTCCCCTTCGGTGCGGGCGAACTCCGGTCGCAGGGATTGCGGAGGAAGGTAAGGATGGTGCGGGTCCATCGTGTGGATGTAGAGGAAAAACGGCCGCGATGTACGGTTCTCGGTTAGCCAGGCGAACACTCGTTGGTTGACCTGGTCGGAGGCACGATG
>JAOTUP010000230.1 GCA_029863825.1 Acidobacteriota bacterium
TAGGAGATCAAAGGGTGGTTGGGATCGTCGGTGTGCACGACCGCACCCGCTGCGATCGGGCCGCGCACCTGCCCGCTCGAGAGCTCGAGAGTGATTCGGCCCTCTGCACCGGGCAGCACACTCTTGGGCAGCCGGGCCGAGATCGCCTGGTCGGTCATCTCGGCCTTTTCGATGAGCAAGCGGCCCGGCCCCTCGTTCTTCAGGGTGAAGGTGTGCCGGACGGTCGTCCCACGCTTGACGGCGCCGAAATCGTACACCGTCTCCTCGACAAGTGCTCGAGGCGGCGCATCCGCGGCCGGTGCCGGGCTCGATATCAAAAGCAGCAGACCGAGTCCCACCAAGATCAGGCGTGAGGGTATGAGGTGCATGGGCTCTCCACACGAGGCGGCGGGGGCGGGATTCGCCGCCGAGCTTGTCCGCCCCCGCCGAAACCTCGCCGATGTCTAGTCCGGAAAGGGAATGAAGAACAGCTGAGCGTGCGGCTTGCCGTTCGTGTTCCAGTTCCAAAAGAAATCTTCGAGCGCGGGATTGAAGAGCTCGATTCGGGAGTCGACAAAATTGTCGCCATCGGTGTCGAGGACCAACGTCAGCAATTTTTTCGTCACATCCTCGAACTTCTTCCCCTTCGTCCGCACTTCAATCAGGTCCTCGGACGAACAAGCGATGACGTCGCAATCCGAGTCCTCGACACACGCCGACCCGTCGTCGCAGAAGCCGTCGACGCAGACACCGGGATCCGTGGCACATGTGGTGACATTGATGCCGCCGTGGGGGCCCACCAGCCGGAGAAACACTTCGTACTCCTGGAAGGTCGGATTGTCCGAACTGCACACTCCGTCCTCTGCGTCGCCGTCGTCACACGGATTTGCCGGCAGATGGAACGTGGCACCATCTGCATCACAGGCGTTGCCGTCTTCCACCCAATAATCGCCTTCCCGCAGCAAAATATCGTTGATGCGGCTGATATCTGCCGGCTTCTTGCCCTCTGGCTCGTCTCCGTAGTTCGCCTTGACCGCGATCATGTGGCGCCTGGAATCGACGAACGGGTTGTCCGGACAGTTTTCGAAGGCGATGACGTTGAGGGTGTAGCGATAGCCGCTTTTCGCACCATTGCCGGTTGTCTGTGCTGCCGCCGCCTTCACCGTCATGCTTGGGGCGTGCTTACCGGCCCGCTTGCCGACTCGCTTGCGCTTCGCTGCCGCTTCAGCGGCGGGATCGAACTGCACCACGAGCAACAACACCGTGGCTCCGGCGATTCCCTTCAGGATGGTTCTCAGACTCAATCTCTTTCTCCTCTGGTTGGGGTGACTTCTGCCTCGTACCTGGACGATCTTCGACGTCTCTCGGGGCACGGCTTGGAGACCTCTCCTTTGACGCTCATGGCGGCGGCGAGCGCGAGCGAAGCGACCGTGCGATCGCCATCGCCGGATCGGGATTCACCGTGACGTCCTCCACCGTTGCCGACGTCTGAGAGAGACGAGCGAAATCAGAAGCTGGCGTCGCTCCCGGCCCGAAGGCGTACAGCCAGAGAGACAGAGGGGTATTCGAATACCTCGATTTGTCGCGATGGGTCTCTCCTGCGTCACCCTGGCGCCTCAAGCTCGTGTGAACGACTTCACAGTAGGAGAGGGCCGCGAGCGACGATGTGACGAACAGCACGCTCTCCATGTGACAAAAGTCACTCTCTCGATGCTTTGCTCTAACTGGATCGTCTCCCGCCTCCACCCGTCCAGTTCGTGCTTCGTGCATGACGAGGCTGGCAGGCAGTGTTGAGGTGCGAGAGGTGTCACAGCCTCGACCGCTCGCGGAGCGTGGAGTCGGTCGCCTGTGCGAGCCGGGCAACCCGGAGACGGTCGCCGTTTCTGGCACTGCAGGCAGTCGCAAGATCTCGCCTGCCTGATGTAGATGCGACACGCGGACGACGCGTGCCGTGCGCTAGCGGCTCAAGCAATAAGGAGACACTTTACGAAATGCCAGCGACCTCAGGCACACACGTCTTCAGGCACATGCCTGTCTTACGTATGGTGTCCCCCAACGGCTACAGGATAGAGGCTGGTTGAAAAGTGGAAGGCCTCCCACACCAGAAGGCCCATCTCGTCGGCCAGATCGTAGAAGTCGTCGATTTCGAATGAAACCGTGTGAGCGCGAGTTCCCGCTTCAAGCCGGATCATCTCTGAGGCAACCGCGGCACCGTCAACGTGGATCTCGACGGTGACGGACCCGCTTGCGTTGTCGTCGCCGAGCATCTCGACATCGGCTTCGAGACGGGCTTTCTTCTCGCCCAACTCGATCTGCCGGATGAAGACGTCCACCAGGCGAACGTCGTCCCAGGCCTCGAGTCGCACCGGTTTCCAGATGCCCGCCGTCACGAAGCGCGGCCCCCAATCCCAACCGAAGCTGTATGGTGCCTTGCGCGTGTACGGGCTGGTGCCTTCTTCCTTGTCATTGGCGGCCGGCAGCTGATACCCGGCCTCTGCCACGCGGTGCAAATCTTTGGTGATCGGAGAACGGAAGATGACTCGAAGTTCGTTGTCCTCGGCCTTCAGAAGGCCCTCGACCGGCACTCGCCACCAGCGATACATGTTGATGGCCTCGAGCACGAGCTCGTCGTTCAAGTAGATCTCGGCGTAAGTGTCGAGCCCATCGAACACCAGCTCGATGTTCTTCCGCTCGATGACACCCTGGGAAACTGAAAACTCCTTTCGGTACTCCCAGTCTGTCTTGCCGATCCACTGCAGTCCCTCTTCGACGTAGGCGTAGAAGGGCTCGGCGATGAGTTCGTTGCGCAGGAGATCGAGATGTACGACGCCCGGCACTTCCGCCGGATACAGCTCCTCTCGACTCACCTGGCGGAACGACCAGCCGTCATTGAGCGACAGGCTGGTTCGGGGTGCTGCTGCGGCGTCAGCGGTCGCGACCACAGTTGATCCGAGGGTGAGAATGCTGAAGAGGACGGCAACAATCTTCATCGGATAGGTCCTTTCTGCTGACAGCTGAAAAAAGCGAGAGGCACAGATCTCGCCTCATTTCTCTGGCGCATTCCTCGAACAAACCACCTGATGCTTGGCGATCGACTGCTGGACAGATCCGTCGAAGAAAGGTGCCTGGTCCCCTCTTCTTCCCTTACTTCTCCTGAGAATGACCCCCGGCTCACTGCCCGTGAGTCGAGAAATGCCGATGCAGTCCCGTCGTCACGACGGTTGCGAAGAGGAAGATCACTGCCGGGACGATGATGCCGATCCATGTCCAGCGACTACGCTCGGGGTCGGCTGCGCGCTCGGTAGCGGCGCGGGTTTCGGGCTGCGGCGCCTCCGCAACGGCTTCTTCCACCGCTGGCGGTTGCTCGGCCGTGTAGCTCGTAGCCATCTGAGTCACGATGAGTGCGCCGCACAGGGTTGCCGCCACAGTCACGGCGATCACCACCCAGGCCATCGGCGTCATGACCTTCTCCGCCTTGACGATGCGCTTGCGATAGTTGATGTACGCCACGAACATGCCCATGGCGCTGGCAACGTACGCCATGGCCATCCCCAGGATCTTGCCGATCGCTTCGTCGATCATGGCGTCTCCTCCCATCGAGTCTTCTGGTTGACGCGCTCGAGGTAGCCGGCCTGGTTCCCCTCGAACGCCACCGACAGAGCTTTCAGCTTGGGATCGATCACCCGAAACATCGCCCAGCCGCAGAGAATGCTGGCGACCAGGCAGGCATAACCCCAGGGTTTGAAGAGCAGCGTTCCGGCGACACCGATTGCAACCAGGACGTAGCAGGCCGCTGACAGGAGGGCGGCAACGACGTCATGGCTGGTCCACATATCGGCCTCTTCGGGAGTCCAGTCCGGATGCAGGAGCCCATGGGTCTTGTGACTTTGCGTCCCGGGGATGAGGCCGCGTGCGATCGCTTCCTTCTTCACCGGACCCCAGAAGCCCGCCGGCCGGGCCTGCACGTAGTACTCGACCAGGTGGTCCATGTCGTCGGGTTTGGTGAGAAAGCACACCGGAACGTAGACCAGCCCTACAAGCACTGCCAGCAGCCAGAAACTCGCCCAGTCTGGAAGTGGCGGCAGCACATGGAGCGTGGGCAATACGAAGACCACCAGCCAGCTCATCAAGAGGTTGGCGATCCAGCTCGAGAGATAGGCCCACGAGTTGAAGCGCCACCAGAGGACCTGAAGGATCGACGGCACCCAGATGCCAGCCGCCTGCAACCACAGGGCGAAGATCAGCCACTTGGTGATGTTCTGCATCGACAGGCCGAGGATGAAGCTGCCGACGAGGAGTATCAGTGTGTTGATCCGTCCGGCGGTCACCAGTCGCTTCTCGTCCGCCTCCGGATTGATGTAGTGGTGATAAAGGTCTCGGGTCGCGTAGAGCGCGCCGAGATTCAGGTGGGTCGAGATCGTCGACAGATGGATGGCGACGATGGCCGCGAACAGCATGCCGATCAGACCCGCCGGGAGATAGTCGAAGCCGAGGCGGAACCAGCCGAACTCGTACTCGCTCTGACTGGTAATGCCGGGAAAGAGCACGAAAAAGGCCAGGATCGAAACCGCCCAAAAGGAGTTGCGGAAAATCGCCGCCAATCCGCCGGCCCAGATCGAGTATGCGGCGTCGCGAACCGTCCGGGCGCTCTGAATGCGCTGCGCTTCCGGGTACCAGTCGATGAAGTTGCCCATCCCGAGGCCACCGAAGATCGCCATCACCAGAAGGGTGATGACGTCCAAGGCGTAGAACTTGTCGGGGTCGAGACCCAT
>JAOTUP010000231.1 GCA_029863825.1 Acidobacteriota bacterium
CTTTTTCTCTCGGCGGCCGTTGTAGCCAGCGAGTCGTCGAGCTGCTTGAACTCGTCCTCTCCGGTTCGCACCCGACTGACCAGGTGGCCGAAGTCGGCCTCCGCGGTGGTGAGTTCCTCGCCGGTTTGCTGCAGGTCGCGGAGGGCGCGAGAGAACTCCTCAGCCAAGTGGCGGAGCTGGAGATCGCCTTTCTCCCGTTCCACTTGTTCCTGATGAAGCCGGTTGCGAGTGCCGTTGAGATCGCTGATCGAGTGAAGCAGCCGTTGACGCAAGGATTCGAGTCGCCGCTCCGCCTCGAGCGCCGAGCGCTCGACTTCGGATATTCGCTGGTCATCCTCACTGACCTCGCTCACCGCGGATTGCCGCTCGTCCTGAAGGGACCCTGTCCGCTGGCTCAAGGCGTCCAACTGCCGGCGAAGGTCAGCCAGCTGACTCTGGCGGCTACTACTCAGCGATTCGCCTGCCGCCACCCGCTCGCCGATCTCATCCAGGCGCTGGCGTGCGCCCTTGAGGAACTCCTGCCGACCCTCGATGCGCGCCGCCAGGTCCGCTTCGAGCGCATGCTTGGCGGCCAGCTCGCGCAGCGTCTCGTCCAGCGACTCCCGCCCGCTCAGCAAGATGGCTTCGTCGCCCTGCAACACGGCCGTGCGCTCCGCATCCTCATTCGTCGCCTCGGCAATTCGTGTTTCCAGGTCGCCGAGCCGGGACCACAGCTCCGACCAACGAGCAAGGAGAACGATCTCCAGAAGCTCACGATACTCGTCTCGACGCGCCTGGAAGCGGCGGGCGGCCCCCGCCTGACGCTTGAGGGACCTGACGCTGCGCTCGACTTCGGAGACGATGTCATCGAGCCGGGAGAGGTTGGCTTTGGTCTCCTCGAGCTTGAACTCGGCGATACGGCGGCGATCCTTGTATTTCGTGATGCCGGCCGCCTCTTCGAGAAGTCGGCGCCGCTCATGTGGCTTGCCCGAGAGGATCTGGCCGATTCGTCCTTGCTCGATCACCGAGTAGGCGCGTAGGCCAAGGCCAGTGTCCATCAACAGGTCGCGAATCTCTTTGAGCCGCACCGTCTTGCCGTTGAGCAGATACTGGCTTTCTCCCGATCGATGGACGCGCCGCCCGATAGTGAGTCGTCCGTCCTCGGCGGCCTCGAAGGACGATTCTGTGACCAGCTCCAGTTGGACTTCGGCCAGGCCCAGAGGCTTTCGCCCCTGGGTGCCACTGAAGATGACGTCTTCCATCGTCTGGCCGCGAAGGGCCTTGGCGCTGCGTTCCCCGAGAACCCAGCACACGGCGTCGGAGACGTTGCTCTTGCCGCAGCCGTTCGGGCCGACGATGCCTGTCATGCCGCCGGCGAAATCGAGTCGCACCGGATCGAGAAACGACTTGAAGCCGGAGAGATGTAAACCATCGAGCTTGAACATGTGGAAACCGGTGTCCCGAAGACTCATCGCCAAAGGGTAGATAGCGCCCGAGACAGCAGTGTGCCGACGAGCTACGAGACGGGCGAAAACTACCAGAAACCCGAGGACTGCCACAAGTGCTTGGGGTCACGAGCCGGAGATCTTCAACATGTTGTAGGTACGCCGTTTGCCTGTGTGCCGTCGAGACGGAAATTGACAAGCCGAATGGAGGCGCATACGATGCCGCCGTTCATGCGGAGCGGAGCAGCGACGTGGCAGGAAAACTGAAGCTCAAACGGAAGATCCTGGACGCCGGTCAGATGCGACGCGTCGTGCGTCGAATGGCGGGCGAGATCCTCGAATTGAGCGGTGGCACCGAGCGCCTGATCCTGGTCGGTATTCGCACCCGTGGGGTGCCGCTGGCCGAGTCGATCGCGGACGAGATTGAAGGCATGGAAGGCGTCCGGGTGCCGGTCGGCGTGCTCGACATCACGCTCTATCGGGACGACCTGTCGACGATTGCGCCGCAACCGGTGGTGAAGGAGACGCACTTTCCCTCGGATCTCGAAGGCAGCCATGTCGTACTCTGCGATGACGTGCTCTACACCGGGCGAACGATTCGTGCGGCTCTCGATGCGCTTGTCGATTTCGGACGTCCTCGCACGGTCAAGCTCGCAGTGCTGGTTGATCGCGGTCATCGGGAATTGCCAATTCAGGCAGATGTCGTCGGCAAGAAAGTCCCCACCTCCGCTGCAGAAGTCGTCGAAGTCCGCTTCAAGGTGACTGACGGCGGGAATCTCGTGGTGATCATGGAGCTGGTGGAGGAGGCATGACGGAGATCGCCTGGCAGCAGAAGGATTTGCTGTCCATCGCCGATCTTTCCGCCGCCGAGATTCAACTGGTTCTCGATACCGCATCGTCCTTCCGCGAGGTGTCAGCGCGCCCGGTCAAGAAAGTCCCGACGCTGCGCGGCAAGACGGTCATCAACCTGTTCTTCGAGCCGTCCACACGGACGCGGTCGAGTTTCGAGATTGCCGAGAAGCGTCTGTCCGCCGACTCTCTCAACTTCTCGGCCTCCAGCTCAGGCCTGGTCAAGGGCGAGAGCCTGGTCGATACCGCTCTCAACCTGCAGGCCATGGCACCGGACCTGATCGTCATCCGCCACGGTCATCCTGGTGTTCCGAGAATGCTCGCCGAGAGGGTCTCCGCGGGCGTGATCAATGCCGGCGACGGAGCCTGGGGTCATCCCACGCAGGCGCTGCTCGACGCGTTCACGATTCGCGAAGAGAAAGGCAAGCTCGAGGGGCTCAAGGTGGCGATGGTCGGCGACATCGCGCACAGCCGCGTCGTCAGGTCCAATATCGAGCTGTTGAACACGATGGGCGCCGAGGTCACGGTGGCGGGACCGCGGACGATGATGCCGGTGGCGGTGGAGACGCTCGGCGTCCGCGCGGTGTATTCGCTGGAAGAGGCGATCCGCGGGGCCGATGTCGTCATGATGTTGCGGGTGCAGCTCGAGCGGCACAAGAAAGTGATGTTTCCTTCGGTCCGCGAGTACTTCCAGCTTTTCGGACTGACTCGAGAGCGGCTGCGATCCGCCAAGCGGGATGCCATCGTCATGCACCCGGGTCCGATGAATCGCGGTGTCGAGATCGCCAGCGACGTCGCCGACGGCTCGCGATCCGTCATTCTCGAGCAAGTCGCCAATGGCGTCGCGGTGCGGATGGCGGTGCTCTACTTGCTGTCGGGTGCGCGACAGGAGGCGGGAGCGTGAGGCGGTTCGAGGGACGGTCATGACGCTGCTGATCCGCAACGGACGAGTTGTCGACCCAAGCCAGGCTCTCGACGAAACGCTCGATGTCCTGATCCAGGACGGAGTCGTGAAGCGGCTCGCGGCAGCGATCAAGCCGCCCGGGAAGGCCGAGGTCGTCGACGCGACCGACCTCGTTGTCGCACCCGGACTGATCGACATGCACGTGCACTTGCGCGAGCCCGGATTCGAGTACAAAGAGACTGTCGAGTCGGGAACCCGAGCCGCGGCAGCAGGAGGATTCACCGCAGTTGCCTGCATGCCCAATACACGTCCCGTCAACGACAATCGCTCGGTGACCGAGCACATTGTCGGCGAAGCGGAGCGACACGGATACGCTCGTGTGTATCCCATCGGTGCGGTCACCAAAGGCGAGAAGGGCGAAGAGCTGGCTGAATACGGCGACATGGTTGCCGGAGGCGTCGTTGCGCTTTCGGACGACGGGCTGCCGGTGGCGAACTCCGAGGCGATGCGCAGGGCGCTGCTCTACAGCCGCCACTATGACCTGGCCGTCATCCAGCACGCCGAAGACCCGACGCTGGGGCCGGACGGTGTGATGCACGAGGGGGAGTTCTCGACCCGACTCGGTCTTCCGGGCCTTCCCGGCGCTGCCGAAGACGCCATGGTGGCGAGAGACTTGTTGCTTGTGGAGGACAACGGCGGCCGCTACCACGTCGCGCACTTGTCCACGGCTCGCAGTCTCGAGCTGGTGAAGCTCGCAAAGGACCGCGGCCTTTCAGTGACCTGCGAAGTGACGCCTCATCACCTGCTGCTGACCGATCGCGACGTTCTGGAGAGTGGCCTGTCCACACACACCAAGATGAAGCCGCCACTGCGCTCGGAAGCGGATCGCTTGGCGCTGGTCGAGGGTTTGGCCGACGGGTCGATCGACGTCATCGCGAGCGATCATGCGCCGCACCACGCGGATGAAAAGGACGTCGAGTTCAGCCTCGCGCCGTTCGGGATCGTTGGGCTCGAAACCACCCTGGCGCTGTGCCTCGATCGGCTCGTGAGGCCGGGGCTCATCTCTCTGTCGCGCCTCGTCGAAGTCCTGGCAGTGAATCCGGCCAGGGTCCTGGGTGTCGCCGGAGGCACGCTGAAGGAAGGGAGTGTCGCCGACGTGACCCTCTTCTCGCTCTCCCGGCAGATGACGGTCAATGCGTCTCGATTCCGGAGCAAGGGGCGAAACACTCCGTTTGATGGCTGGAAGCTCCGGGGGCGGCCGGTTTCGACCTTCATCGCCGGTCGTCACGTCGTCGTGTAGGCGGGTTCTCCCGCCGCCGTGAGACCTCCGCCTGCCTGTCGCGCGCTGGCGGCCAGCCGGACTTCTGTCCGTCGCCGAGCGGGAGTCTCGCGCCACTGTGATTCGTCACTGCGCCGAGTGCGGGCGATGAGATAATCGCGTCATGTTCGACGAGTTGTTGGAGGCCGCTCAACGAGCTGCGCAGGCGGCGGGCGATGTCCTGCGCCCGGCGTTTCGTTCGGACTCGCTCGAGATCTCCATGAAGGAGAAGCACGACTTCGTCACGTCT
>JAOTUP010000232.1 GCA_029863825.1 Acidobacteriota bacterium
ACCGGCCTCCTCTCCCCAATAAATTCCCGCCCTGCGATGCCGTCGTCCATCTGGCCGGCGAGAACATCGCCGGCGGTCGCTGGACACCAGCACGCAAGGAACGCATCGCGGCGAGCCGAGTCGACGGAACTCGCAATCTGATCCGCTCGCTCGGCCGGCTGGAAGAGCCGCCGCCGATCCTGGTCTGCGCGTCGGCTATCGGCTACTACGGGTCCCGAGGCGCCGAGCACCTCGACGAGCAGAGCGCCTCGGGCGACGGCTTCCTCGCGGCCACTTGTCGCGAGTGGGAAGAGGCTGCCGGCGAAGCGGCATCGCTCGGCATGCGCGTCGTGACGCTGCGCTTCGGCGTCGTCTTGAGTCCCGCCGGCGGCGCTCTCGCGAAGATGCTGCCGCCCTTCCGAGCCGGAGCAGGCGGTCGCATCGGCGACGGCCGCCAATTCATGAGCTGGGTATCGATCGACGATACGCTGGGAGCGATCTATCAGGCGCTCTTCGACGAGCGCCTCTCGGGTCCGGTCAACGTCGTCTCCCCTCGGCCGGCAACCAATCACGAGTTCACGCGGGCACTCGGGCGCGCCCTCGGCCGCCCGACGCTCCTTCCACTCCCGAAGCCGGCGCTGCGCGCCATGTTCGGTGAGATGGCGGACGAGATGCTGTTGGCAAGCACTCGAGTCCGTCCACACCGCCTGCAGGAGGCTGGCTTCGACTTCCTCGATGTCGATCTCGACCGGACCCTCGACCGTCTGCTCGGAAAGGTGGAGATGCGGTGAGGCAGCCGACCTCATATACCCATTCCTTCAGGCTGCCGGCCGACCGTCGCGCCGTCTTCGACCTCTTTGCCGACCCGCGCCTCCTCGATCAGCTCACTCCCGGCTGGTTTCGGCTTCAGCCGACCGGAGCCGTCCCGGAGCGGCTGGGAGCCGGCATTGCCATCTCGTACCGCCTCCGCTGGCGCGGCCTCCCCTTTCGCTGGACCAGCCTGCTGACGGAGTGGCAGGCGCCGGAATTCATCGCCTACGAGCAGCGTCGCGGCCCGTTCCGCTTTTTCCGCCACGAGCACGTGTTCGAGACCGTCGACGGCGGCACCGAGGTGTGCGACAGGGTGATCTTCCTGGCGCCGGGCGGCGCCCTCGCCGACCGGTTCATCGCGGGTCCGGACCTGCGGCGCATCTTCGCCTACCGTGAGCGCCAGGCGTTGGCGTTGCTGCGAGATCGTTAATTCCCAGAGCGCGGTTCGGACGGCGCGAGTCGCATGCCCTGTACGAGCGCCTCGAGCTCGGCCATCGAGCCACCGACGTAGACGGTATCGCTCTTCGTCAACCCCAGTTTCCGCGCCTCAGCACCTCCCACGACGAGCAACGCACCGCGCCGGGCAAGCCTCGCCACGAGCCTGTCGATCTGGCGCCGGAGCGTGTCGACATTGGTCGCCACGCTGACGCTGAGCCAGGCCAGACGTGCATCGAGATCATCGACGCCGAGGCTGAGCGTGCTGATCGGCGTCTCAGCGCCGAGATTCGTGGCCCGCAGGCCTTCTCCCTCGAGCACCGCCGCCACCGCCAGAGAGGGCAAGATATAACGGTCCCCGCTCGGTGCTCCGCCGACCGCGACGGGAGCGCCCTTTCGCGGCGTTTGCAGCAGGCGGAGCCGGCCCACCGCCTGAACTGCAATCTGGGTTGCCCGGTGCTCCCAGAAGATCCCCGACGGATTGGCCACCCACAGCTCGCCGATTCTCGCCATCGCATGGGCGACCGGGCCGTCGACGATCTGAGCCACGCTTCGCCCCTGGAGGTAGGCAGAAAGGACGAGCCCCCGCGCTTGCGCCGCGGCGCCCGACCTCAGGTACTCGAAGAACCTCTCGTCAGGGTCGTCACCGACCTCGCCTCGTACCTGAAAGGCCTCCAGATCGTCGAGACCCAGAATATCCGGGCGCTCGATGACGCTTGCGTGCTCACGGATGTACCGCGCCGCTTCCTGAGCGGAGATCCGACGATGTCCTCCGGCTGTTCGAGTCGCGACGATGTGACCCTCGTCGACCCAACGCTTGACCGACGACTCGCTGACACCGATCGCTTCGGCAAACTGTCGCGGCGTCAGAACCGTTTTCATGGCTTTTTCAACTCTCGTCCTTCTCGTCCTGATTGCATGATTTGGACGTTTCTATTGTAGCGCGTCGCTCCCGTGGACGTCAAGAGGAGATTCTCCTTGTCCTCTCTCGCAATGGGAGCTTTCAATCCAGATGCCTTCCAACATCGGGGTTGACACGGCCGTCAGCTTCATGCATTATATGAACGATTTGAACGTCTACTCGACTCCCCGCTGTCCCCTCGCGCCTCGACGACCGGCCGTCCCCGCGCAAATCGAGACTCCGGCCTCGAGGTCACGTCGTGCGCGGACAACCGGTCTCGGCACCGTCAAGATGCGCCCCGTAACCCGCCTGTCCGCTGCTCCGGCGCCTGAGAAGGGAGAGACCGCGTAATTCCGCGGACCCTTTATGGCTCGACGCACCATCCTCGTCACCGGCACTACTGGCTACATCGGCGGCCGGCTCGTGCCCCGTCTCCTGGACGCCGGCTATCACGTCAAATGTCTGGCAAGGAGTCCCAGGAAGCTCCAGACTCGCGCCTGGTCAGGGCATCCCGAGGTGGAGATCGTCCAGGGCGATCTGGATGACCCGGCATCGATCGAGCTGGCGCTGGCGGACTGCTCTGCCGCCTACTATCTGGTGCACTCGATGCTCGCAGCCGGCGCCGACTATGCCGCCCACGACCGACTGCTGGCTCGAAATTTCGCCACCGCCGCATCTGCGGCTCCGTCCCTGAAGCGGATCGTCTACCTCGGAGGCCTGGGCGAGACCGGGCCCGACCTGAGCGAGCACCTCTCGTCGCGTCGCGATGTGGAACGGGAGCTGGCAGCGAGCCCGGTGCCGGTAACGACGCTGCGGGCAGCAATGATCATCGGCTCGGGCTCTGCGTCCTTCGAGATTCTTCGCTATCTGGTGGAGCGGTTGCCGGTGATGGTCACCCCCCGCTGGGTGCAGACCGAGTCGCAGCCCATCGCGGTCCGAAACGTCCTCGAATACCTGGTGCGGGTGCTCGACGTCGAGCTGACGACCGGTCGGGTGCTCGACATCGGTGGTCCCGAGGTCCTGTCCTATCGGGCGCTGATGCAGATCATGGCGCAGGCCCTCGGACTTCCACGCCGAATCGTCCTGCCGGTCCCCGTTCTCACGCCTCGCCTCAGCTCGCTGTGGATCCATCTGGTGACGCCCCTGAGTCACCGCATCGCCCGCCCCCTGGCTGAGGGACTGCGAAACCGGGTTGTCTGTCGCTCGACGGCCGCTCGCGAGCTCATGCCACAACAGCTTCTCGGCGTGAGGGAGGCTATCGATGAAGCCCTCGGCCGATACGCACTCGATGAAGTCGAGACATCATGGACCGACGCCGGGACGATTCCCGGCGATCCGGACTGGGCCGGCGGAACGACCTTCACCGACTCTCGATCGATCGACGTCGCAGCTTCACCCGACTCGGTCTTCCAGGCCCTCTGCCGCATCGGCGGGGGCAACGGTTGGTACGCCGCGGACCTGCTCTGGCGAGTCCGGGGCTGGCTCGACCGACTCGTAGGCGGACCGGGCTTGCGGCGAGGTCGCCGGACGTCCACGAGACTCGCCTACGGCGACGCGCTGGATTTCTGGCGCGTGACGGGCATCGCCGAGGGGCGGCGGCTCGAGCTTCGTGCCGAGATGAAATTGCCGGGCGAGGCGCTGCTCGAATTCGAGATCCGCGAGTCGGGGACCGGATCCGCACTGACTCAAACCGCCCGATTCAAGCCCCGCGGCCTCGCTGGTCTCCTCTACTGGGCCGCCGTCTCCCCTTTCCACGGCTTCGTGTTTCGCCGCATGCTCGAAGGCATCCGCCGCACCGCCGAAGACACCCCTCCGACCTCCACTCAGGATGCGGCATCTCCAAAAAAGTCGGTGGCGCGATGACTTCAGTCCTGCAGCTCCACGCCGCCTCGACCCTCGCCATGACCGGGCTCATCTGGTTTGTCCAGATCGTGCATTACCCGCTCTTCCGGTTCGCCGCCGGCGAGGGTTTCCCCGGCTTCGCCACATCGCATCAGCACCGCACGGCTTTCGTCGTCCTGCCGCTGATGGTCACCGAGCTGGCGACCGCCCTTCTCCTAGCAGTTGCCGGAGGTGCCGGATCGAAAGGCCTCGCGGCGTGGGGGCTGGCGCTCCTCGCCGCCATCTGGCTCTCGACGGCTCTCGTTCAAGTGCCGCTCCATCGGCGCCTTGCACAGGGCTTCGACGGCCACGCCGCGGGGGTGCTGGTGAAGTCCAACTGGCTCCGCACCGCCGCCTGGAGCGCCAAATCGGTGATCGCCCTGGGGATGCTCGCGACATGAGAATCGCCATCGTCGGAACCGGCATCTCGGGACTCGTTTCCGCCTATCTGTTGCGCCGTGGGCATGAGATCACGGTGTTCGAAGCCAACGATTACGTGGGCGGACATACGATTACGACGAAGGTCGCCTCGCGTACAGGCTCGCTGGCGGTCGATGCCGGATTCATCGTCTACAACCAAGCCAACTACCCCAACTTCGTCAAGCTCCTCGACCGACTCCGCGTCGAGACTCAACCGACCTCGATGAGCTTCAGCGTCAGGTGCGACCGGACGGGGCTCGAGTACGCCGGCACCAACCTGGGCACCCTGTTCGCGCAGCGAACGAATCTCCT
>JAOTUP010000233.1 GCA_029863825.1 Acidobacteriota bacterium
GCTTGAAGGCGCGCAGACGTCTCGACAGGCGGAGCAGGCCGCGGCTGTGTCGGATCTGCGCGGTGAGCTGGCGGTGGTGACGGCGGAGCGTGAGCGTCTGGCCGGTGAGGTGGAGGCCCTGCGAAGTGCGTCGACGGAAGCGTCGGCGTCTCAGGCAGCCGAGCTGGCGGCGGCGCGGGAAGATGCGGCGGCGTCCGCGCAGGGCGCCGAGGCGCTGTCCAGCGAGCTCGAGTCACTCCGCGCGAGCCTGGCGTCGGTGGAGGATGAGCGGACAGATCTGGCCACGCAGGCTTCTGAGCTGGCAGGAGTTCGGCAGTCAGCGGCAGCGCTGGAGGCAGCTCTAGCGACTCGTGAGGCCCGTATCGCCGAATTGGAATCGCAGGCGGCATCGCTGGAAGGCACGCAGACGTCTCGAGAGGCGGAGCACGCCGTGGCTGTGTCGGATCTGCGCGGTGAGCTGGCGGCGGTGACGGCGGAGCGTGAGCGTCTGGCGACCGAGTTCAAGTCGACATCAGAAGAGCGTGAGCGTCTGGCTGCGGAGCTGGAGTCGGCTTCCGGGGAGCGTGAGCGTTTGGTCGCGGAGGTCGAGTCGCTGCGCAGTGTGTCGACGGAAGCGTCGGCGTCTCAGGCAGCCGAGCTGGCGGCGGCGCGGGAACGGGCAGCGACGTCCGCACAGCGTGCCGATGCGCTGTCCACCGAGCTCGAGAGGCTACGCGCGGGCATGGCGTCGATGGAGGCGGAGCGGACGGTTCGAAAGGCTCGTATCGCGGAGCTGGAATCGCAGGCGAAGTCGCTGGCAGGCACGCAGACGTCTCGACAGGCGGAGCTCGCCGCGACTGTGTCGGATCTGCGCGGTGAGCTGGCGGCGGTGACGGCGGAGCGGAGGGCTCTGGCGTCACAGGTCGAGTCGGCGCAGGAGACCGTGGCGTCGGCGGAGGCGGAGCGGACAGCTCGAGAGGCTCGTGTCGCCGAGCTGGAAACGCAGGCGAAGTTGCTGGACGGGAGACTCGGCGCCGCCGGCGCCATGTCAGCTGCACTCGAGGCCGAGCGAGATCGGTTGGAGAATCTGACCCGAAAGGTGGTTGCCGAAGCCGAGACTCAGCGTCGCAGATCGGAACTCCTCGCCGAGGAGAAAGAGGCGCTGACGCGACGACTCCACCTGCTCGAGAACGCGCTGGGAGAATCTCTCGACGTGTCCGGGTTGAAGGTTCGTGAAGGGTCCGGAGCGGTCGACGTGGCGCATAGGGCGCTGAGGACGCGAGTCGAAGCGCTGGAGTGGGCGCTCGCCGAACGCGTCCTGTCAGAGAGAAAAGGGGACGCACAACCTGCGAACTAGGCTCCCAGTCTCCTCCGCCGAGGGCTGGATGCGGTGGATCGCAACTCTCGTCCTGCTTGCTGTATTAACGCTGGCGCTGACGCGATTTGGCGCGACTCAGGATCGCGTTCTCTACGTCGTCGCACTCGCGATGATGATTCCGGCTCTTCTCGCCTGCTGGCATCTCGACAGCCGACGACTTGGATTCCCGACCGTGCTCGGCCTGGCCGGGGCGGGGCTCCTGTTGACTCTCCACGTTGCGATGCGTCCGACGCTGGAAGCGCGTGGCTATCTTGTGGCCGCCCTGGGATGGATGGCGTTGGTCAGCTCTCTGTGGTTGATGGCGGAGCGTAAGCATCGGAGGTTTCTGATTGGGTCGCTTCTTGTCCTGGGTTGCGCCGAAGCTCTCTATGGGCTCATGCAGGCGGTTGGTGGTATTGATCGAATCTTTGACTACGAAAGGCGACTCGGCCGAATCGCGACCGGGACGTTGATCAATCGAAATCACTACGCGGCACTCCTGAACTTGATCTTGCCGCTCGGTCTTGCAGCGAGCTTCTCACTGGTCACGGGTTCACGAACCGGATCACAGGGAGTGCCGAAGAGCGAAGAATGGGCGAAATCGTGGCTCGTTCTCTTGCCCCTGACGCTGTTTGGCCTGGCACTACTGCTCTCCCGGTCGCGCGGTGGGTTTCTTACATTGCTTGCGACTCTGTCATTCATCGGTTTGCTGCTCGTGCTTCGCCGCGGCAGGAGGCGCCACCGCGCGCCGAGTCCCGCACTGGTCGTGATATTTCTCGTTTTGAGTCTCGGTTTCGGAGCCCTCGTCGGACTCGGTGGCTTGAGTGAAAGGTTCGGCAATCGGTCGGATGACTGGAGGGTTCGAATCTACGCCGACACTGTTCGTGTCATAGCAGAGAATCCATGGTCGGGAGTGGGACCGGGAATGTTCGGCTGGCGGTATCCGCAAGTGCAGACGGCCGAGACGACAAAGCGGATCAATCACGCCCACAGTGATTATCTGGAGATTGTCGCAGAGTGGGGCGTTCCGCTAAGTGCAGTTTTTTTCGCTTTTCTCTTCTGGCGCTTGGCGAGAAGCGTCAGGCAAACTCTGGTGATTCGTGGCCGGGAGGACGGGCTCATACTGCTCGGCGCAACGGCCGCCGTTTTCGGAGTCCTCCTCCACGGGCTCGTCGAATTCAACCTCCACATTCCGGCCGTTCTCATGGTCTTCTTCCTCGTGCTGGGGCTCGCCTGGGCGGCGGAAGTCGGACCCGTCTCGGAGCGCAATAGCCAGTCCGTGAGGGCGAGATGGCCGGTGATGGGAGCGCGGGTATTGGTCACGATCACGCTGGCGTTGGCGGCGTGGCGAACCGCTGGCCGACTGGCGGCCCTCGATGCCATGGCGGCGACTCCGGACGTCGGCAATCTCACCGAGGCTCTGCGCCGTGATCCGGCGAACCACAGAATCCACATGGCGCTTGGGACCTTGTACCGAGACCATCCGGCGCACTTGAACTTGCGAACATCTCGCTTCCACCTCGAGGAGGCGATTCGCTTGAATCCGTGGAGTTCGCGGGCACACCAGGAGCTGAGTCGGATCCTCGAGGGGCTGGGCCAACACCGCGGTGCAGAGGCGGAGCTGGAGCGCGCGCTCCAGCTGAACCCGCGGAGCCCCGATGCGCACTGGCTGCTGGGCAACCTGCGTATTCGCACGGCGGACGTCGGCGGTGGCGCCGTAGCGATAGGCCGAGCAGTGGCGCTCGATCCGTCGCTGCTTCGGCCCGCAGCGGAGTTGCTCGTGCGCCTGCCTCTGCCGATAGCTACCCTCGATCGGAGCTGGCCCCGCGGTACCGAGCAGCGAATGGTCCTCTTGAAGAGCTTCTCCGACCTGTGGAGGCGTGGTGTTGAGCCGAGTTCGGTCGTGACGGCTCTCGAGATCTGGCGTGGAGTCGTAGCGGGTGACTCGCCCCCCACCCTGAAGGCTGGCGACTTCTTCATCGAGGCCCTTCTCGATCTCGGAGAGGAAAGGCAGGCGAAACGGCAGTGGATCGCCCTCACCCATGCCAATGGCATCTCCGATCCGGCATACGATTCGGGACAAAACGACCTGTGGAACGGAGCTTTCGATCTTCCGCTCGAGACCGCTACATTGGGCTGGAACGTAGAGAGACGGTCCGATGCAAACGTGTCCCTCACGCGGGCTGCTGCATCTGAACCGAGCGCAGCTTTGGCAATCGAGTTTTCCGGCGGTAGCAACTTCGATGGCGTCGTTGTTCGACAACAGGTCGTCGTCGACGCGGGTCGCCACTACCGGCTCGACTACGAGGCGAGATGGCGGGCAGTGACGACTGATCAAGGGCCGTTCATGGAGGTCACCGATCGTAGCGGTAGGACGGTTCTGGCGTCGGCACCTGAAATGCTGGGAAGCGCTGGCCCCGAACGACAAAGTGTGGAGTTTCAGGTGCCGGGAGATACCGCTATCCTCGTCGTTCGGCTGCGACGTTTCGCCAGCCGGAGAATAGACAACCGGATAGCCGGAACCGTGTGGCTGGATGGCCTGCGGCTCGCCACAGTGACACAAGGACAGCATACGGATGATTGATTCAGCTCTGGCGGTTCTTCTCCTCGTGTCGACAATTGCAACGGTCGACAACGGAATCTTCACAATCGATCTGGGTCTTGTTGACGGTCTCAGGGTGGGTGACCGCGGCGACGTCTACTACGAACTGAGCGTCGCCGCCGACGTGAAAACCGTCGATGTCGGCGAGGCGGAAGTGACGCTTGCGCGGACCCGGACGGCCGAGCTGAGGCAGCTTGCGCAGAGCGAGGTGCGTCCCGGATACCTCGTCAGGTTTCGAGTGCCTGCTGAGCGTGCGGAGCTGGCTGCTATTTTGGAGATGATCGGGGACGACTCACCTGAGGGCATGCCTGGTGGCGAGTCGCAAAGACTCCTGGACGCGGTTGTCCCGGATGATCCGGAGCTGCAGGAGAGGCTTTTGAGCTGGTTGCTCGATCGGCGGCAATCACGAGAGCTCGGCGCAGCCGTCAACGCGCCTGCTACCCGTGAGATGGCGCCTCCCATGGTCGATATCGCCGCCGGCATCTACGAGATTGGTCTGGGGCTTGGCAGAGCGGAGTTCTTCAATCAGCAGCCCGTCTTCAGGGTCACGCTGCGGAGCTTCAAGATTGATCGCAGGGTCGTTTCTCTCGCTGAGTTCGAGGCGGCGGCGCCGAACCGAACGCCTCTTGCCGCCCTCGGCGACGTGCCGACGACCTCGACGTCGTACGAGATGGCCGCGAACCACTGTGCCTCCAGGGGAGGGCGCCTGCCCTCCGAATTCGAGTGGGAAGTCGCGATGAAGTCCGGCAACGTCGAAGGTCAGAAGGGTC
>JAOTUP010000234.1 GCA_029863825.1 Acidobacteriota bacterium
GGCGAAGAGAAGCGCGCGTTGGCTTTATCGGCAGCAAGGTCGAAGATCTTAATCGCACCAACGTATTCGCCCGGCTGCGAGGAGCTGTTGGCTTACCGCGTCGCTATGTGCTGGAAGTCGGCGTGACGCCGCCGGTAGAGGTCGATGGCGTGACGCCAGAGCTCTTCAATCTCGCCCTTGCCCGTCCGCTGGTCGAAAGCTCGTCTTGGCGCGTCGGCCTCAGACTTCATGGCCAGGTCGGTACCATCGCGGGGGATCTGACGTGCCCCGCCGAGTTAGCCGGAGTCGCCGACTCGCGACTCAACCCCGACGAATGCCTGGTGCCATCCAACGACGAGGTGACTCAGAACTACGTCGGCCTGGAAATGAGCGTCGCGCGTCGGCTCGAGAGCACGCGTTGGTCGCCCCATGTAGCGGCGTCAATCAACTATCTCGACCTCGAGTTCCAGGTGGACGCCCGCTACTCGGCCTTCCTCGATCGAGTTCGACTGCTGACTGCCGGCTATACCTACTATGTCGCCACCGGCGTCAGCTATCGCATGAACGACAAGCTGACGCTCGGCGGCGAGGTGTTTTACTCACCGCTTTCCGTCGTCCGTTCTGCGCAAGTCGGCAGCACGAACGATGAGCTCCTCACGGCTCGTTTTCTCGCTCGCTATCGCCTGCACTGACCCCGCCTGGCGAGAACCTCCCGACACGCTTGGGAGAGGGACGTTCGCATCGCAGATGAGAGGCCCGTACCGGCCGAGCGGGCCCATGGCCAGACCGGCCTATGAGTCGACTCGCCGACGTCAGCTCCCGCGATAGGAGATGCGGTAGATGGCTCCCGCGTGATCATCGGACACCAGGAGTGACCCGTCCGGCATCATCTCCAGATCCACGGGTCGGCCCCACGCCTCGCGCCCCTGCAGCCAACCCTCGGCAAAGACCTCGTAGGACACGACGCGGTCGTCGTCCAGACGCAGCAGCGTAATCCGATAGCCAACCGGGTCACTCCGATTCCACGAGCCGTGCTCGGCGACGAAGATATGCCCCCTGTACTCGGGCGGAAACATCGAGCCGGTGTAGAAGCGCATCCCCAGCGACGCGACGTGGGCTCCGAGCTCGGCGGCGGGCGGAGTGAGGTCGCTACAGGCACGTTGCTCCCCAAAGTCTGGATCGGAAACGGTCTTGCCGAAGCAAAACGGGAACCCGAAGTGGAGGCCTTGACGCGGTGCGTAATTCAGTTCATCGGGCGGCAGATCATCGCCCAGCCAGTCTCTGCCGTTGTCGGTGAACCACAGCTCGCCCGTTTCGGGGTGCCAGTCGAAACCGACACTGTTACGCACTCCATGCGCAAAGATCTCGAGATCGCTCCCGTCGGGCTTCATGCGTAGAATCGACGCGAATCGCGGATCCTCCTGGCGACAGACGTTGCACGGCGCTCCCACGGGAACATACAGCAGACCGTCAGGGCCGAAGGCGATGAACTTCCATCCGTGATGCCGCTCCGTGGGCAGTGAATCCGTCACGACGACTGGCTGCGGTGGCGCCTCGAGCCGGGCCTCGATATCGTCATAGCGCAAAACTCGGCTGATCTCCGCCACATACAGCGACCCGTTGCGCAGCGCCACGCCGTTCGGCGACGCGAGTCCGCTGGCAATGACATGCACCCGGTCCGCCTTGAAGTCTCCATCGCTGTCGACGACCGCGTAGACGTCACCAGCCGCCCGGCTGCCAACGAAAAGCGTTCCGGAAGAATCCAGCGCCAGCGATCTCGCGTTTGGCACGCGCTCCGCATACACCTCGATCACGAATCCCGGCGGCAGCTTGATCGAATCGAGCTGGATCGCGGCGTTTCCCTTGGGAATCCCGACACAGGCAGCCAGAGCCGCCAGCAATTGGATCGCCGTCAACCGGCAGATCCTTGCCCGCGGTCGAGCTCCCCCTCCGCTGCGGCCCGCATGGCGGTCTCGCCTCAACGTGATCTCCAGCCGTCGCCCGCACACGCCGCTACTGATTGCCCTGGGGCCGGGCCTTCTCTCCTCACTGGAAGGAGCAACGTAAAAGCACCTTTCGCGTTTCGTCGCCTCTTCACCCGACGATTGTCGCATAGCCTGACGCGAACTTCCGACGGACGACCACCTCGGTTCTGCGATGCAGGCCTCCCAGATAGCTGCCGGGCAGGTCCCTCCCACAGCTTCAATTCGCTCACGCCCCTCATCGTGAAGTAGGCCACAGTCAGCGCCTCTCATATAGGGCATGCTCGACACCGGAAGCCCGAGGTTCACCACCGAGACGGAGCGATGACCATGAACAATCACAAAAGAGCAGCACTTCTGGGTACCGGCCTGCTGATGCTTGCAGCGCCGGTTTTCGCTGGAACTCTTTTCGTCTCCGAAGCGATCTTCGAAGCCGAGGTCAGCGAACAGGTTCACCCGACGGAGCTTGCCGCCGGAGTGATGGTTCCGATCGAGCTCAAGAAATCCGAGATTTGCCTCCACTACTCGAATACCATCAAGAAGGGTGACCAGGGGAAGATCCGGGCCGACGCTGTGATCCTGCGTTCCGACGGCGACACCGAAACCCTGAAGCTCAACGGTCGCGTACGCGGTAACGAAATGATCGTGTGCAGGAAGGCGCCCAAACTCGCGGCCGGAGACGTTGTTGCATTCGACATCAAGTTTGAGAACTTCCCGCGCATTCGGAAGCGGAAGCCCAAAGAGCTCGTCAAAGTGACAGGAGTGGTGTCAGCCGGAATCGAGTTCCCCGAGCCTGAACCCGAACCGGTGCCTGAGCCCGACAGCTGTCCCGCTCCCACCCCGACGCCCAATCCGAAGCCCACTCCAACGCCGACGCCGACGCCGACGCCGACACCGACGCCGACACCGACCCCCACGGGTTCTCTCTCCGCTGCAGGTCAGCGAGCCGTGTCTTCACTCCTGCTCAGAACGTCGCCAGCACAACTGTGGAGACCGAAAGGTGGGACTCCGGGCAAGTGGGCCGTTATCGGTCCCAAGACGCAGCTGCAGGCGGGGGGGCCCGGTGGCGTGAACCCGAAGACGACCGGCTACGGCAGTACGATTGCTGCAGCGGTAGCCGACTACGAGCGCAAGATGGGCAAACTCGCAGCCGGCAGCCTGCTCACCAGTCGCGAGGTGAAGGCCATCGAGTGGTACCGGGGAATGGATGCATCAAAGGGTCCGACGTCCGTTCGGCGAAACCGAAGCGGTGGCTACTTCGGCGAGTACTACCGCCCCTCACGTGGCGCTATCCACAAGGGCCCGTTCTCGACGATGACTCAAGCCATCGACTGGCTGAGATCGCAAGGACTGTAGGCAGGAACGGCATGGTCATCGGGGATGTGACCGCACCGCTGGAGGCGGTGCGGTTCCCACCGAGGCAACTCCCGCAGACCCGCACCGAGGCTTCCGCCGGACTCGCCGCAGCAGGTCCCACCCTGTGGGGTGTTGGCTGACGCTCTTCCGTTAGCTAGCCTGAGATGTCCCGACGAGTTCCGTTGCGGAGCCTGGCTGGATGAGCGAATTCGAGGACCAGAGACCCTCGCCCTCACGAGCAGCGACCGACCCGCGCTGGCCGAGCGTACTCGGTAGCGTCGGCATCGTCCTGTCGATTCTCATGCTCATCGACCAGATCGACGACATCGTCGTCCTGACCTGGACCGAGGAGCAGTGGAGTCGCGTGATCGGTCCCGGCCTCGGTGCCACGGTCTCTGGCGCGTTACCGCCACCGGCCTGGCTCATCCTCTCCATGGTGGTCGGGAGCGCACTCGCCCTGCTATTGCTGGCCGGGTCTCTCGCTCTTCGACGACGACGACGCTCCGGTATCAGGCTTTCTCGCCTGTGGTCGGCCAGTGCGATTCTCTGGACCGTGCTGAGCTTTGCATGGGCCGCATGGTGGCTTTCCGATCTCGACGAGAAGTCTCCCGACTTGCTGGCCGGCTGGCAGTGGTCCACCGTCATGGCTATGCTGATCGGACTCGTCATTCTGCTCGCTTACCCGGTGTTTCTGCTCCTGTGGTTCTCCCGACCCGACGTCCGCTCCCACTACTCGCAGTGGGCGGAGTGAGCGTCTCGCCTCCCCAGGCAACCTCTCGGCGAGTCATTAGGTTCCAGCGAAAACACTCCTGACCTCGAATCTGCTTCGCGATACGATCACTCCCGTGCAGACCGAGTCTTTCGACCTGGCACCGATGTCGACGAGCATTGCCGTCTTGACATGGCTTCTTCTCCTGCTGCCACTGAGCTTGTTCGTTCTCGGGTCGCGAGGCGGTGCGATGTTGAGCTCCATTCCGGGCGCGGCGATAGCAGCGGTTTATGCGCTGATCTGGCTCTATTTCCGCCCCAGTCGTTTCGAGCTGTCGCCGACCCATCTCAGAATCGTCTGGCCCATCCGGAGCTACCGACTTGCCATGTCCGACATCAGCGACGTCGAGATCCTGAGCGGCACCGAGTTCCGCTCTCGATATGGATGGGCCATGCGAGTCGGGGCCGGCGGCCTGTGGGGCGGATTCGGCCTGCTCGTGACACGCCGCGGGAAACTCCGCTTTTACGTCTCGAGGCTGGACGGCTACGTCCTCGTGCACTCGCGCAGCGAGCTGGGGCTCTTGATCACGCCCGAACGTCCGGCCGACTTTGTTCGCCTGCTGCGTCCGCGAGCCGGTCTCGGCTAGCTGAGCCGACCTCGGAGCAGAGTC